>CAMZFJ010000268.1 GCA_947306025.1 uncultured Fibrobacter sp. | reverse complement strand
GTATTCGCATTCGTTTGCGATTTCGCAGATGGCGGCACATCAACACGCCCAACAACAGTCCGTTCTGCCGTACGACGAGCGGCCTCGTTCGCTGCTGCCATCTTTGCATTACCAGCGGCGTTCACCCCAGCCTGAGCAGCGGCCTCATTCCCTGCGGTATCCAAAGTTTCCGCATCGCCGTTACGGCGCACATCGCCCTTCACCTGCATGCGACCGCGGTGACCTTTTTCCCAATCAATCAAATCGCGAGCACGGCGAAGCGCCCCAATGCGTTCCTTGATTTCCAAAATCTGGAGCGCATTCATATGGCGTTCGTTCAAGCGGAGTTCTTCTTCCAAACGGCGAATTTCCGGATCTTCGTACACGCCATCGCCCAATGTCTCCTCACCCGCAACAGCTTGTGCATTGCGCGGATTTTCAGGCATCGTTCCATTTACAACTGCGGCGGCATTTTCGTTACCGCCCATCGCGGCAGCCCCTGCAACATTCCCCGGCAAAGCATTCCCGGCAAATTGCTTAAGTCCAAATGCATCGTTCCCTACTTGCGTTTGCATATCCGAACGACTTACATCCAATTCATCCGTGAGCCAGTTATGGCGACCGTTAAATGGTTCCACCTTCCCGCGCCTGCGCATCTTCACGGAATCGGGAACAAAAATCATCGTCTCGTCTTCCATCACGACACCGCGACGGAGCGTCTTTTTTTCGGACTCTTTCTTATCACCCTTCACCGCCGGGACTTCAACCGTTTCAACCTCAATCGGAGCCATCGAGCGACGCTGTCCAAACACGCCACTCACGTATCGCATCGTCTGCGCCACAAACTTAAAGTGCCTCGGGCGCACTCCAAACGAAAGCACAAGAATCAAAGCAAACGCCACCACAAGCAAGATCAGCGGAGCAACAAACGAGACACGCCCAAACACGGGAATCACCAAGTTCTGCAAAAAGAACTCGCCCAAAACGCCCCCGCTCATCGAAAGCGCATCGTTCGAAACATTCTTTACGCCAAAATTCTTGAGCGACATGAGGAACGACACATTCACAACAAGCAAACTTGCGCCCACCGCAAAGCGCAGCAACTTCGGTCGCAACGAAGCAACCGCAATGAAAAGCCCCCAAAGAATCAGCGATGCCGTAAATACGACAACCGCCACACGTCCAAACAGGAACGTCATAAAACTTGGGTATATAACGCCAAAATAATTGCCTAGCCAGTTTTCAGTCTCACCTACAATCGAAATCGTGACGCACCCGAGCAACAGGATAACGCCCGCCAGCAAAACCATATAGCCCACCATCATCGTAATAAAGTACGAATCCGGCTCCTGAATTTCCTTTTTCGGTTCAACCTTGGGCTTTTTTGTTTTCTTAACAGTTTTTTTCTTTTGAACAGCCAAAAACACGCTCCTCTATTTACCTTCCAAATATAGTCTATTATCGACCTTAATTTTTGCGCAAAAAATGACACTTTTAACTCAATTATTATTTTTTTCGTGTCATGGAAGAAAATAATTTAAAAAAGCAAATAATTAAAAATCTAAAACCAATTTTTGGGGGAGTATTAACGGCAATAGCCGTGGTTTTCATTCTTATCTTTGGAAGTCCCCAAAACAATTATACAGCCGAATCGGCAGAAAATATTTTCTACGATCAATTTTTCAAGTGGACCACAGAAGTTAAGGATTCCACCGGCAACAAAGACGGCGTTCTCCTGGAGAGTAAGCCCTACAACGATCCCAACATCATCATTGCCGATGTTGACGAAAAATCGCTGCAACAGCTCGGCAGCTACTACAATTGGGACCGTTCCATCCATGCCCAAGTCATTAAAAATTTAAGCGAAGGCGGTGCCGCCGCTATCGCATTCGATATCCTCTTTAAAGATGCCGATTTCGGAAAAAAGAGAGGTGATCAATGCAACAGCATTCTCACGGCATTGGACCCCGATACGAATCATTTTGAACTTTTTTCACAAATCCATTCTTACTACAATTTCGATTCAATGCTCGTCGATGCAACGCAAAAATCCGGGATTTGCATCGTGAGTTTCTTGATGAACGACACCTCGTACTACAAGAACAAAACCGAATGGTACCCCTTAAGTACTTGGCACCACGCTAAAGAAATCGGTTTTTCATCGACCATCCAGCTAAACCAAGCCGACAAGCCAAAATACATCGAATCCAAACGACTGCTCGACAACATATTCCCAGAACTAGCAAATGCCGGTGCACGATTGGGTTCTGTCAACGCCTATCCAGATAACGACGGAACCATTCGCCGAGTCACTTTGTTGTACAAATTCCCTCGCATTCGCGACAACAAGGTGGCTCCGCAACGTATTTATTCAACGCTTTCGCTAATGACCATCTTGCACCTTTTCCACAAGGATCCCAAAGATGTTCAAATCAAGATGGGACAGTACATCGACATCGGAAAACCTTTCGGAATTTACCGAGATTCTGTAGGCGAATACCACACAACGTATCCGAACTTTACATACCCCATGTTCATCGGCTTGCGCGACAAGATGAAAGAAATCACAGCAAGCGGTGTACAAAAAGCAAGTCTCATCGAGACCTCTTCAAAAATCACAGCAATACGCAACAGCAACGGAAACATCGTCTTTGATATTTTCATTGATGACGATGAGCATATAAACGACACGCTCTCAAGAATTTTGCGTAGACTTCCCGAAAATATTTTTGAAAAATTCAAGGAAAGTGAATCCATTGATTTGAGTCGCGGATATACAATGGCCAAGAGCGAAGACGACAAAAGTATTTACGTTATTACAAACGATAGCGAAGAAAGTGAAATAAGCATCACTCCGAACATCCTCAAAACTATTCATTTTTTCGAACCTAGCTATCACAAACTTAAGATTGGCGAACACAAGCATTTGTCTCGTCACATGGATATAAACTACAACAGGGCGAGAAACGAATGGTCTGCATCCATCGGATTTTTCACAAACAAAATTTTAAGAGACATTTTCATGGTCTCCGATAAACAGATTAGCAATCTAAAGCCTGGTGAAGAATTGCGGTTTGGTCCATACAAAAAAATCCCGATCGACAACCACGGCAACTATCTCATCAAATTCAAAGGCCGTTTCAACCGCATTTCAACAGAAACCAGAACATTCAAGCATGTTTCTTATTACGACATTTACAGAGATTCCACAAACCTCGATCAATATGCCGGAAAAACGATTATACTCGGTTCTTCCGTTGCCGCTCTTTTCGATATTGTAAACGGGCCACACGAAGAAGGTATTCCTGGAGTTTTAACGCACGCAACGATTATCAAGAACATTCTCGAAGACGATTACTTGAAAGTTCTAAGCGATAGTTACCAACGCTACATCGTCATTTTCCTAGCCATTATCTGCGCGATTATCGGTCTTTATTGCGGAAGCTACGTATCATTGATTTTAGCCGTATGCATCATCGCCCTTTACGCATTGTTTGCCTATATCTGTTTTAAGAACAACATTTACATCGGAGTTTCAAGGCAAATACTTACCGTCATTGTAACAAACACGGTCGCGATGGTGGTGCAAGCATTTTTTGAAAATAAAGAAAAGAAGTTAATTACAACGACATTCAAACGATTCATGTCGCCCAAGAGAATTGACAAAATGATCAAGACAGGCGACATTCCCGAGTTGAAAGGTGAAGAATCCGAAGTTACCGCTTACTTCACCGACATTCAGGGATTCTCGACGTTCTCTGAAAAAATTGGAAGCGCAAGCAAACTCGTTCAACTCCTGAACGAATACTTGACTCCCATGACAGACATTTTAGTGACCAAGTACGAAGGAACACTCGACAAGTACGAAGGCGACGCCATTATCGCATTCTTCGAGAAAGACCCGGATCTCCCCCATCAAGCCAAGCGCGCCTGCGATACGGCTCTTGACATGCAAAACGACCTATTAAGGCTCCGTAAAAAATGGAAAAGCGAAGGCGACATGTGGCCCCAAATTGTCCACGAAATGCACATGCGTATTGGTATCAACACAGGTAGCATAATGACGGGCAACATCGGCTCCAACATTCAAATGAACTAC
>CAMZFJ010000267.1 GCA_947306025.1 uncultured Fibrobacter sp. | reverse complement strand
ATGGCGTCGAACATGTGGCTTGGGTTGCCGGTAATCCGGACTTCAGCAAGCCGGTTTATGTGCGCGTTCACAGCGAATGACTCACGGGCGACATTTTCGGTAGCCTCCGTTGCGATTGCGGCGACCAGCTTGCCGCTGCGATGAAGTTCATCGGCGAACATGGTGGTGTGTTCCTTTACATGCGCGGTCAGGAAGGTCGTGGCATCGGTCTTTGCAACAAGCTCCGCGCTTACGAATTGCAAGAAAAGGGCATGGACACGGTCGAGGCGAATTTGCACCTCGGGTTCAAGTCCGACTTGCGCCAGTACGGCACGGGCGCTCAGATTTTGGCGGACCTCGGCGTGAAGGAAATGCGACTCCTCACGAACAATCCGAGCAAGATTTCTGGCATTTCCGCTTACGGTCTCAAGATCGTGGAACGCGTGCCTATCGAAATCAAGCCGAACAATATCAATCGTTTTTATCTGCGCACCAAGAAAGAAAAGATGGGCCACGAGCTCTATCTCGACAATGCGGATCACGGCGCAGCCGAAGTTTTAGATGAAGGAAAATAAGATGAAAGAATTCAAAAATTCCCTCAATGGTTCTAATATGAAGGTGGCCATTGCTGTTGCCCGCTTTAACGAAGTGGTGACAGACCGCCTCCTCGAAGGCGCTGTGCGCGAACTTGAAACGCTCGGTGTTGCACCGGACGATATCGCTGTGGCTCATGTGCCGGGTGCTTTTGAACTGCCGGGCCTCTGCCGCAGATTTGTGGATTCTGGCAAGTACGATGCCGTGATTGCACTCGGTGCCGTTATCCGCGGCGAAACGGGGCACTACGACGTGGTCGTGAACAACTCGACGGGCGGAATCGCATCGCTTGCTGCCGAAGGCAAGATTCCTGTGATTCTCGGAATCTTAACGACCGACACGGTCGATCAGGCAATGAACCGTGCAGGTCTCAAGGCAGGGAACCTCGGCTGCAACTGGGCAAGAACAGCCGTTGAAATGGTAAATCTTTACAAGCAGATTGGGAAATAATTATGGCACAAGTAAGTTTTAGACCTGCTCGCGTCTTTGCGATGCAGTTGCTTTACGCAATGGAAATTTCTGGCGGTACGGTAGCTGATGCTCTCCCGGGCGTTTTGGAAGCCCAGCCGCTCCAGGACAACATGAAAAAGTACGGCATGAAGCTTGTCGACTTGGTCCTTGCTCACAAGGCCGAACTCGATTCTGAAATCGAAGCCTGCTCCGCTCATTGGGGAATTGAGCGCATGGCGACTCTTGACCGTATTATTATCCGCATCGCGATGGTCGAACTTTTGTATGTTACCGAAGTCCCGATGAAGGTGGTTATTTCTGAAGCAGTGCAGATTGCTGCGAAGTTCAGCACGGATTCCTCGGGCACGTTCGTGAACGGGCTCCTCGCGGGGTTCATGCAGAAGCGTGGCATGGTTGCAAACAATACTAAGAAGGATGCATAATAGTTATGAAGATGAACGAAAAATGGTATAAACACCTTTTCGCCGGAATTGCTGGCTTTGTTGCTTTGATCGTTTACATGATGACGATGGCTCCGACGGTCTCTTTCTGGGACTGCGGTGAATTTGTCGCTTGCGCCAATACTCTTGGTATTCCGCATCCTCCTGGAACTCCGTTCTTCGTATTCTTTGCCCGTGCAGTGATTCTCTTCTTGCCGTTCGTGGGTGAAATCGCAAAGCGCGTGAACTATATCTCTGTGGTGAGTTCTGCGGCGACGGTTTATATAACGGCCCTCTTTGCATGGGAACTCTTGTCGACCGTTCTCAAGACCGATGCCTTGGCTGCAAAGATTTCCGAAAAGATGCGCCTGTTCGTGCTCGGCACGGCTGCTCTCGTGGCGGGTTTCCTTCTCACATTCTCCGATACGTTCTGGTTCAACGCTGTCGAAGCGGAAGTTTATGGCGTTGCCATGTTCATCCTCATGCTCGTTTCTTACCTCGGCTTGGTGTGGTACAACAAGCGCGAAGAAGCAAGCAGCGATAGAATCCTCATCTTTATTTGCTATATCGCATTCCTCGGCGTGGGCGCTCACCTTTACACGATGCTCACGATTCCGGCTGTGTTTGCGATTCTCCTTGTCGCTCAGCCGAAAAAGATTCCGGAACGTTTGCCGATCTGGATTACGGGTACGCTCCTTTGCTCCGTGATTTACCAGGTGTCTTCTTTCATCGAACTTTCTTTCCTTTGCCTTGCTGCTCTGGGCGTTATTCTTGGCGCTAGCAAGTTCTTTGGATTTAGCCTTGTTCGTAGCACCTTGGTGGGTTTGGGTATTTTGTTGGCTATAGCTCTGCACATGATTTTGGGCGGCTGGCTTGCGACCATCGGCATTCTCGTTGTCTTGGGTATTGCGGGTTATGCATTGTATGCCGTACTTGGTTGGAGAATCCCCAAGTCTAATGAAGGTGCTCTCAAGCGTAGCCTTCTCCTTTCTGTTGCCTTTGCATTCTTTGCTTTGGTTGGTTACAGCACGCACCTTTACATCCCGATCCGTTCGGAACTCAACCCGACGATTGACGAAAACGACCCGGAATTCAACATTCGTGACGAACAGGGCAACCTCCAGTTGAGCAATCTCTTCGATAGCAAGAACTGGGAAGCTTTCAATGCGTTCATCGAACGTAAGCAGTACGGTTCCGAAAGCATGATTTCCCGTGCCTTCTACCGCCGTTCCCGCTTGGCTCATCAGGTGCTCTCTTTCCCGAGCATGAGCTATGGTGGTTACCAGATGGCCCAGTACTTGCCGACCAAGGTGGGTGGGGTGAACTATGCTAACGGAGTCTATACGTTTGATGCCTCTGAAAATGAACCGATTGAACGTTTCGGCATCAGTTTCCCGACGCAGATGTCGTTCATGGGCGATAATGTTGCATGGCAGCTCATCTTCTTCTTGATCTTTAATGGTCTGCTCGTTGCTGTCTGTGTGTATGTCTACAAGCGTAACAAGCATGTCGGTATCTTTATTTCGACGCTCTATGCGCTTTGCTCTCTTGGCCTCCTATTCTACATCAACTTTGCCGATGGCTCCCGCATGGAACAGCGCGACCGCGATTACTGGGTGAACGCCATGACGCGCAATGTGGCGGATTTGAATAACGCCGGTGCCGGCATCACGGCTCTCCCGGATCCGAACGAACTCATTGATCTTCGCCAGACGATTGAAACTTCCAAGTATGCGATTGAAAGACTTCGCATGACCAACGCTTCTGCATCTCGTATCGCTGATTACGAAAAGAAGATTAGCGATGCCGAAAATACGACTGCATGGAAGAACTGGCAAAAGATCGAAGAAAACTTCGCCCGTTTTGGCCAGCGCGCTCCGTTCCCGGAAGCAGTCCACATGGAAGTCCGCGAACGTGACTACTTCTACACGCCGGCATTCATTTTCATGAGCATGATTTACGGCATTGGCGCTGGCATTCTCGTGTTGCTCGCTGCAACGTCTGCAACGACTGCCGCATTTGCATCTCCGATTGCGGCTGCACTTGTGCTTGTTTCGCTTATTGTTCCGTGCGTCTCGAACTACAAGGAACATGACCGTTCTGGCCTTTGGGTTCCTTGGGATTACGCTTACAACCTCCTCAATAGCTGCCGCCCGAACGCAATTCTTTTTACGAATGGCGATAACGACACGTTCCCGCTGTGGTTTGCTCAGGAAGTTGCCGGTGTCCGTAAGGACGTTCGCGTGGTGAACCTTTCCTTGGGCAACACGGATTGGTACATCAAGCAGATGCTCACGAACGAGCCGATTCTCAAGCTCTCTTACACCAAGGAAACCATCGATAACGACATGGTCCTTGATAATAGCAGCGCCAATAACCCGAACCACCTCGTTTCTACCTGGGTCCGCAAGGCTGAAAACCTCAAGCCGAAGCTCAAGGAACGTATTGACCAGATGGAAGCCTCTAACTTCCTTTCCTCTGCGGATTCTGCAAAGCTTCTCCAGTTCAAGGTGAACTACCAGGTGTGGGATGCCTTTGCGGAATGGGCTAAGAGAAACCGCGCTAGCATGATGCTCACGCAGTACAAGCTTGTGATTGACCTTGCTCTTAATAACATGGACCGTCCGAT
>CAMZFJ010000266.1 GCA_947306025.1 uncultured Fibrobacter sp. | reverse complement strand
TTTTCGGGCGGGTAGACATGCCAGAAGAGATGATTGACATTTTGAACAGCGACGGAACACCAGCGGGTTATTCCCGCGGAAGGACGGAAGTCCACGCCAAGGGTCTTTGGCACCGCACGGTCCACATTTGGGCATTTGACACTCACGGCAGAATCGTTTTCCAGCTCCGCAGCCACCTCAAGGAAAACAATCCAAACTTGCTCGACACGAGCTGCGCAGGGCATATTACCGCAGGCGACAACAGCCGAAACGCCGCGATTCGCGAACTGCACGAAGAGATGGGGGTTGACAAGCGCCCAGACGATCTCGAATACCTTTTTGAAGCGACTCACGAGAACGTTCTGAACAACAGGACGTATTTTGACAACGAATATTACGATACTTATAAGATTATTTTGTCCGACAGTGAGGCTGCAAATTTAGTTCCGCAACCGGGCGAAGTTGATGATTTCGTATGGATGACCCCTGCCGAATTTCTCGAAAAATACGCTAAAAACCCCGAAAAATTCGTAGACCACCCTAAAGATTACTCGTGGATACAATCAATACAAAATGCACAAAAATAAGCATTAAATAGTCAAAACAAGTCCACGTTTTATATACATTCCTTTAATGGATTTGGGTAAATATAACAGGATTCTCACGGGGGATGGCATCCATGAAGTACAAAAACACAGCCATTATTGTCGAGGGCGGCGGTTTACGAGGCTCGTATTCTGGCGGTATTCTTGACATTCTTGCAGACAAAGAAATAAAATTTGGAGGCGCAGCCGGCACATCTGCAGGCGCAATTCATTTGTGTAGTTTTTTGTCAGGGCAAATCGGGCGCAACTTCCGCGTCGATACAATCCATTCTAAAAGTCCACGTTACATGAGCTTACGGAACCTGTTGTTCACAGGGGATTACTTTGCTTTTGACTATTGTTACAAACAAATTCCATACAAGATTGATCCGTTCGAATTCGACAAGTTCACCGAGCAATGTCAAGAAACGGAATTCCATGTTTGCATAACGGATGTGGAAACGGGATTAGCCGAATACCCGCGCATCACCGACTACCGCAACGAAGACGAGATGAACTACATCCGCGCCTCCGCAAGCATGCCAATCTTGAGCAAGATTGTCGAAATTCACGGGAAAAAATTCCTTGACGGCGGCGTTGCCGACAGCATTCCGTTCGAGCAGATGTTCAAAAAAGGATTTGAACGCGCCGTGGTGATTCTGACGCGCCCGCTCGGCTACCGCAAAAAAATCAACAAAGCTCTCCCGCTTGTAAAACTCGCCTACCGCCATTACCCCAAATTTGTCGAAGCGGTTGCCACGCGCCATATCCGCTACAACCAGGCGCTCGACAAGCTTGCGCAACTCGAAGCCGAGGGCAAGGTGTTTATTTTCCGCCCGAGCAAGCGCATCAAGATTTCGGATATCGAATCGAACAAGAAGAAAATCGCAAAACTTTACGAGCTCGGGAAAGAAGACGCTCACACCAAGATGCCGGAACTGCTGAAGTTCTTGGAAGGATGAGCTAGACAATAGATGGACGAATCAAGGGTGTTACTGGGGTAAAAAGTTCCAGCAAAAAGCCCCAAAATGGCCAAAATTCGCCTTTTGTTGAAAATGTTGCAACGAAAAACAACAGATTCTCAACACAGATTCTCAACGCTCTAGGCCAACTATGGTAAATTTATAGTATGCCCGAAGTATTAGACTATTTGGAGTACCGCGAGTACCTGAAAGACTGGTTTGTCGAGACCAAAAAAGACAACCCGTTTACCTCGTACCGCTATCTCGGCCAGAAAACCGGAGTTGACCCGGCCTGGCTTGTCCGCGTTTTCCAAAAAGAAGGCCACCTGAACGAGAGCACGCTCCCCGTGTTCATCAGGATTTGCGGTCTCGATGACCGTCGCGCCGAATACTTCAAGACCCTTTACAGGTTCAACAAGACTAAGGCTAAGCAGACGCTTTCCGAGCTCTATTACAAGCTCTTGGAACTCCGCTCGCTTGAAACACGCGTGCTTTCGGAACCGGAACTCGCCTATTTCGGCAGCTGGGCTTGTGCAGCCCTTCGCGCCCTTATCGGCATCACGAAGGACACAAGCGATATCACCAGCCTTGGCAAGCACTTGAACCCGCCTATTTCGCAAGATGACGCCCGCAATGCGCTTGGCATTTTAAAGCAACTTGGACTTGTCGTTCCTGACGGCACTGGCGGATGGAACATCACCGACCAGATTATCAGCACTGGCGGCGAAGTCAAGAGTTCCGCGGTTCGCAGTTTCCACAGGCATACGATGGAACTGGCGCAAGAATCGCTCGACCGACATAAGCCCGAAGAACGAGACATTTCGAGCGTCGTGTTCACTGCGGATGAATCCGATTTGCCCGAAATCAAGCATAAAATTGAGGAATTCCGCCGAGGACTCCTGCAATTTGCCCGCAAGAGCGAACGCGCCGACCGTGTTTATGCATTGAATATCGCCATGTTCCCTCTCTCCGACAAGGTAGCCGACCCGGCAACAGGCCCTACCACGCCGCAAAACAACGGAGGTGGGAAATGATTTTGAGAAAGAAATTATATATTAAGGGTATGGAATTGAAGCAGAACAAAACCAAACGCGTACTTACACTGATTGCACCACTTGCAATCGGGTTTTCGCTGTGCGCTTGCGGCGGTTCTGATGTTGCAGGTGGCGGTCCGAGCGGTACAGAAGCCGGTAACGCAATCACGGCACAAATCCTTATTGCAAATGCACCGGCAGCCAATGCCCGAGTGAAACTTGTCGAGCACAACAGCCTGAACGGTATCGAAGACGGCTACACGGCCATCGCAAACGATAGCGGTTTCGTCACTATCGAAAAGGTTCCTGTCGGCAACTACACAATGGAAGCTACTCTCAACGAGTCTGCCGTCCAATGGCCTGTTGACATCAAGGACACGGTAAACGACGTCAACTTGGGAGCACACAGCTTGCAAAAGTCCGTCTACATCGGCGGTTCCGTTGCAAACTTCTTTGCAGATTCCATCAACGAAAACTTTAAGAACATGACGGGCGTTCTCAAGTTCCGCGGCCTCGACCATTCTGCAACAATCAAGGATGGCAAGTTCGAAGTCAAGGGACTCCCGGCCGGCACGCTGAACATGGTATTCATTCCAGCAAACGCAACCGACACGGTTTATGTACCGATAACGACGGATGCCGGCGATTCGATTACAACACTCAAGCCACAAGATTCTATCCCGGAAAACAAGAACGAAACGCTCCTCATCGATGACTTTGAAGATGGGGACAATCTCCACCTTTATGGTTCAGATTTCAAGGACCCTATTTACATATTTGATCCTAGCGGTGGATGGACTTTGTTCGCAACCAATTATGGTCCTAATGCAATGGTTAAAGTTTATCCAGAGTATAGCGCATCAGAAAACTCCGGCCATCCATTCCTCGTAGTTATCCAAGGCGATGAAAACGGAGGCAATGAAGTCAATGTGAACTTTGATTTCCCGGATTCAGCAGATAGCGGTTTCGTTGCTATAATAACGTTATACATCGGCAAACAATATACAACATACGATTTAAGCTCTGTTGACTCAATAGCTTTTAACGCTTGGGGCCAGGGAGAAGCAGAAATTCAAGTCATAGACGAAACGCGTAAAGACTCAACAATGTATTATTCTTACACTTCTGGAAAATATCCGTTTACTCTTCCGAAAACGAAGGAACGCCTCAAATTCGCTTGGGCAGACATTGTTCCCAAAGCAGAAGATCGCAAAAGAGTAACCACTATTTCTATCGTATTCCACGACGATGCCAAGTTACACTTCGACAATCTTGAATTCATCGGCAAAGACCTGCTGAATATTTGGAAGCAGCAGTAACAATGCCGGGTGCAAATTCCGTAACATCGAATCAAGAAACGATTCACAAAGATCTTGAAGAAGTTGTCCGCAAATATGCGCGGACAACTTTTTTGCGTCCTATCGCAGACCATACGCGAGAGGCTTTCGCCAAAGCAGAAGAATTCGTAAGGACATTTTACGAGAACGCAGCATGTTCCGTGAAAGCAGACCCCGCAACAGAGTGCGGGGTGACA
>CAMZFJ010000265.1 GCA_947306025.1 uncultured Fibrobacter sp. | reverse complement strand
TTTGCATAATTTTAACTAAAAACACTAAAAATTTATGGTGTAGTATTGACTTTTTAAAATTTTGAATTTATATTTGAATTTGAAAACGGCACGGACCGTAAAGTCGAAATGCTGTTTGTGTTAGGAGGAAACAATGAAAGATGTACTAGAATACACTAGTTATCGTCAGTATATTGCGGACTATTACGCTGATCGAAAAGCGAAGTCTGCGTTTACTTGGCAGGAATTCACGCGGGCGGCGGGCTTTTCTTCGCCGGTTCATCTTAAATATGCAAGTGAAGGCCGCTTGAACTTGAGCGATGCGGCGGCATTACGCGTGGCGCAGGCCATGCACCTTGCCGATTTTGAGCAAGAATATTTTTGCGAAATGGTCAAGTTCGATAACGCGAAAACGGATGCCGAAAAGAAGGCCGCGTTTAGCAAAATGCTTTCCATCGCTGATGCGCACAAGGCGAAAATCATTGAGGGCGATTCTTTCCGCTATTTCGAAAGTTGGAGGAATCCTGTGCTCCGTGAGCTCGCTCCTGCGATGCCCGGCGCAAAACCGCTTGCGCTTGCGAAAGCGTGCCGCCCGGCCATTACAGCGGCCGAGGTGAGCGAGGCTTTGAATTTTCTTGTCAAAGCGGGGCTGCTCAAGAAAGATGAAGAAGGCCGTTACATACAGACGGACACCTTTGTGACAACGGGGCCTATGGAAGTGACGCCTGTGGCGGTTCGCGGAATGCACCGCCAAATGGGCGAGTTCGCTGTGGATGCCGTTGAAGGTGTTGCTCAGAACGAACGCCATTTTTCTGGCCTCACAATGGGCCTTACGCATAAAGCATACGATGAAATCGTTCAAGAAATTGACGCATGCCGCAAGCGCATTGCTGCGATTGCGACAAGGGATACTGAAGTCGATGACGTGTATCGCTTGAATTTTCAGCTTTTCCCGCTTACAAATAAAAGCTTAAATAAAAAGGTCTAGGAGGAAACTATGAATTATTTAAAAATTAGCGGACAGCTTGTCTGCAAAATGTTGGTGCTGCTTGCTTTTGTGTTTGCGGCTTGTTCTGATGATCGCGTTTCTGGCGGTGTTACTGAAGAAACTCGCGTCTATGCATTGTCTGGCCGTTTGGGCGATGTGTATCCCAAGCTGCTTGAAACTGTGAAAAAATCAGAACCATCAGGTGAATTATGGACATTTGAAAACGAAGTGTTTGCAAAAGAAGGCACGATTGTATCAGTTTATGAACTAGATGCCTCGACGTTCGCAGAAACGGGACGCGTTTTTGTAGATACGGTTGGTGATGAAGGTCTGTTTTCTTTTGATAGTCTTTTTTTGAATAGTCCATATGTGTTGATTACGACTCAAGAACGTTATAGATCTTCTCTAGAATGGGGAGATGATAATCGAGTTGATACTATTTATGCGTATAAGGAAGCTCGAACTGCTGTTGTGGATTTGCGAAAGAAAAATGAAGTCAGTATGAATTTGTTGACGAATGCCAAAGTCCCGTTTATGTTGAATTATTTTGCCGAAGGGAAATCGTTTGAAGATGCGAATAGATTGGCTGAACGTGCTGTCCTTGAAGAGTATGGCGTGTATGAAGATTTAGGCCCATTTGAAGCATTAAGTGATAGTGTTACGGAATTATCATATGTAGCGAATCTGATGAATGTTTTGGAACATTTGTGGCCTCTTGTTAAAGGTTATATTCCTTATGATTCGGTATTGTTTATTGGTGCGCGGGTGATTTACTCGACTCCTGATAAAGATGTTGATTTTGACAGTGAATTAGGACAATTTTACCTAAATGATTTGAAAATGGCTCGTTATGTAGTGGGTTATTTTGCTCGTCAGAAAGGTTTAGGACAATGTACAGAGCCTAGAGAAAATGAAACGCATACTATTACGAACTATATGGGGCCTTACAGCGTTGTTTGCCGTTCTGGAAAATGGGTTCTTGGGTTTAATAAGATCAATTATACTGGTGGTTCGATGACGGATGGCCGTGATGGAAAAACGTATAAGACGGTAACGTATAATTGGGGCGGTATTTCGCAAACGTGGATGGCCGAAAACCTTGTGGATCGTGCAGAATGGAAAACTGCAATGAATATTGAAGATGCGTCTGGATTGGATTTGAGTAATCATCAGGGAGTGTGCCCTGATGGATGGAGAATCCCGACGTTGAAAGATTGGCATGTATTGCTACAAAATATGGGTGACCAGTATGGCGTGACGTACGATAAGGTTATACCTGCTTTGTATGATGAATCTGCAACGGGATTTGGGTTATATGCTCATGTTTCTGTTGTTCGTATTGAGCTTGCTCTTGCAGACTATGTACCTAATGATAATCGTATGGCGGATTATTATGCTAATGCGGTTCGTGGCGATTTTATGAATATCTTTATTGTGGCTGATACGTCTATGTCTACAATTGATTTCTTTAATCCCGGTGATATATTGTATGGCTTTGATTTTGGTATGGATCAAAAAGGTTATCATCGTTTGAGTGCGGATGATAAAGAAAATGGTATTCCTCATGGTGATATTGGCCTAGTCCGCTGCATCAAAAACTGAATTTGATCCCTCTGTTTGTGTGTAAGGAGGATAAAGAGGGACAGAAGACGGGCTTCGGCCCGCCTTCTTTTCTTGTTATTCTTGGCTTGGTCGGGAATCTCTTCGCTTAAATATTGTATCTTTAATCTATCTTGCATGAAAAATGCGTAAAAAGGATTTGCTATGAAACCTGGGAAGACTGAACTCCGTTTAAATGCAGAAATCGAGAAGCGTGGTGCGTTGTTTGCCGTGTTGTTGGATCCGGATACATCGGACGAGGCTGCTTTTGTAAAGGCGGGGTCTTTGGCTGCTGAAAATGGTGCCGACCTTCTCTTGGTGGGCGGTTCTTACTTGGGCAATTTTACGCTCCCGAAGCAGGTCGCGGCGCTCAAGGCAGCCGTGGATTTGCCGGTGGTGCTTTTCCCGGGTGGCGCGTCTCAGGTTGTTCCCGGTTTTGACGCCATGCTTTTCATGACGCTTGTGAGCGGTCGCAATCCGAACTATCTTATTGACGAACAGGTTCGCGGTGGTGCACTCGTGCGCGCGCTCAACATGGAAGCTATTCCGACGGCATACCAGCTCATTAACAGCGGTAAACGCACGACGGTCGAATATATCAGCGGTACGATGCCCGTGCCTGCGAACAAGCCCAAGCTCAGCATGGTGAACTCCATTGCCGCAGAACTCATGGGCATGCGCTATGTGTACCTCGAAGCTGGTAGCGGCGCCGAAGAACCCGTGCCGGTCGAACACATCGCCTACACGCGCAAGGCTACCGAAATGACCATCATCACCGGTGGTGGCATCAAGGACCCACAGACAGCCGCCGTTCGCGTTGCTGCTGGCGCGCAAATCATCGTGACCGGAACTCTCTGGGAAAAGGTTAACGATCCTGCCTTGCTTAAGGAATTCGCCGCCGCAATCCACGTGAAAGGCTAAAAAGCGTCGCGATAGTTCGTTGCTTTTTTATAGAAAAACCCTAATTCATAATTTTAAATTATGAATCCGATTGAAAGAAAGTATTAGTCAAAACGGCTAATTCCATCTACATTTGTGCCCGAAAAAAAGAGCTCTTGAAAAATTCATCGTAACGGTCGTCTCTGAAAATTCAGCAATTTTTAGAGACTCCCTAAAAAACAATCTTAAGGAGATTGAATATATGAAGTTCAAGTTCATTGAAATGGCGGCCCTCATTATCGCTACGGCAGTGTTGTTTGCCGCTTGCGAGAAAGTGGAAAACTGCCACTATGATGAAGTTGCCAAGACGCTCAAGTGCCAAGGTCAAACTTATGCCACCATCGAAACGGGTGGCCGTATCTGGATGGCCGAAAATGCAAATCTCGTGAATTTTGATTCCAGCTACTGCTATGGAAACAACCTCGACAATTGCAAAAAGTATGGCCGCCTTTACGATTGGAAATCTGCAAACGATGCTTGCCCCACAGGTTGGGAACTCCCGAAACAGGCTGATTTTGAAAAGGCCGACTTCAAGTTGCTCAATATTAATAAGGATGGCTTCCGCTATTACGATGGAAAGTTCGCCGACGAAAATGTGAGCGCC
>CAMZFJ010000264.1 GCA_947306025.1 uncultured Fibrobacter sp. | reverse complement strand
GTTTCTTTTAGATTCTTCTAGTAACTAGTATCTATTAACTAGTAACTAAGTTCTAACAACTAGCCCGAAGGGCGAAATAACTACTTCTCTATCGTCTTAATTTCGTCTTGGGTATAGCGTTTGGCGTTATAGGGGTCGATATGGACCAGCGCATCCACAACGTTTTCGTCGGAATCAATCAATCGTTGTTCCACTTCTTCGGCCACGTCATGGGCATCTTTCAAAGTCATTTGGTCATCCACGACAATATGAACATCTACATGCAGGTCACTTCCAACGTAACGAGAACGGAGTCCATGCAAACTAATGACTTTCGGGTGTGAAAGTGCCAAATTTCGCAAATTTTCAAGAATCTCTGGGTTCGCGCCGCGATCTACTAGCTGATGGAGCCCCGGAGCCGCAATTTCAATCGCTGAATGCATAATAAAAAATGCCACAATCAACGCGCCAACGGAATCCGCAAACCACATCTCCGGAAGCAAAATGGCAAAAATAACCGCTACCAACACCGGAATCGAACTAAAGGAATCGCTACGGTGGTGCCAAGCATTCGCTTCTAGCGCCTGGCTGCGGATTTTCCGGCCTGCATTACGCGTGTAACGGAATAGCCCCTCTTTCACGAGGATGGACGCGAGCGCCATAATCGCAACCGACATTTCCGGATGCGACACTTCGCCCGCCAAAAGCGCTAAAACGGATTTATAGCCAATTCCAACACCCACAGCGGCAACAGCAAGACCAATGCCTATAGTAATAAGCGTTTCGAATCGCCTATGCCCGTAAGGATGCTCAGCATCGGGCGGGGAGTTCCAAAAATGGCTCCCAACGATAACGGCAACATCAGTCGCAAAATCAGATGCACTGTGTATAGCATCTGCAACAAGCGCTTGGGAATTTCCAACAACGCCAACGACTAATTTAGCAACAGAAAGTGCAGCGTTCCAGCCAAGCCCTACCCAAGTTACCTTGCGGACTTCTGCACTGTCGTCTTTTTTGCGTACGCGAGTCATACCCTTTAAGCTAGAAAAATTGCAACCTTATGCGCACCCAATTCATCAAAATTGCTGTAATAAAAAATCAATGTTTCTATTTTTTTAATGCTTATGAAAAAACTCTTGAAAACCATCATCGTTATTGCCGTGCTCGCGGCAGTCGCCTTTGGCGTCAAATCATTCTTCTTTAACACAGATGCAACAAGCCAAGCGGGTGCACTCATAAGCACCAAGGTAGTCACAGACACTATCAAGACGACCATTTCGGCAACGGGTACATTGGAGCCGGTCGACCAGGTGGAAGTCGGTACGCAGGTTTCAGGCGACATCGCTAAGATTAACGTGGATTTCAATTCCAAGGTAAAAAAAGGCCAAGTCATTGCGGAACTTGACAAATCCAAGTTGCAATCGACCTTAAAGCAGACGACGATTTCGTACAAAAGTGCCGAAAACGACTTGAACTACAAACAAAGCACGTTCAACCGCATCAAGAGGCTCGCCGAAAGCAAGAGCGCTAGCGCAGTCGAACTGGAGCAGGCAGAATACAACCTAAATGCAGCCAAGCTTTCCGTTGAACAGCGCAAGAACGAAGTCGCTCAGGCAAAACTGAACTTGAGCTACGCAACCATCAAAAGCCCGATTGACGGCGTTGTCTTGAAGCGCGCCGTTGATGTAGGCCAGACGGTTGCAGCCTCCATGAGCACGCCGACATTATTTGTAATCGCTAAGGATTTGAGTCAGATGAAAGTCATGGCCGCCGTTGACGAAGCCGACATCGGACAAGTTAAGACAGGCCAGCGTGTCACGTTTACCGTCGACGCATTCCAGAACGACACGTTCCACGGCACCGTGCAGGAAGTTCGTTTGAACCCGACTACGACCAGCAACGTGGTCACTTATACCGTCGTCATCACGGCCGAGAACCCAGAACAGAAGCTCTTGCCGGGCATGACCGCCACCTGCACTATCGTTACCCAAGAAATTACGGACGCCGTAACGATTCCTGTCAAGGCTCTCAAGTTTACGCCTGCCGAAGGAACCCCGATGATGGACCCGAAAGACATGCCACGCCCGCAGCGTCCGAAAACTGCTGAAGCTGGCGATAACTTTCCGCCACCGCCACCAGGCATGGGGCCGGGCATGGCCGGTCCGAACGCTGGAGCCAAGAAAAAGCACAAGAAGCCCAAACTCGAAGGCGACCACGTGTGGATCAACATCAATGGGAAAGCGGCTCCGCGCCCGGTCAAGATTGGTCTTAGCGATGGCGTGAATGTGCAGATTCTGCGCGGGCTTAACGTTGGCGATTCCGTTGTTACAAGCCAGGAAACGATTTCGGAAAAGGGTGTAAGCGAAACAAGCGCTAAAAGCCCCTTCATGCCACAGAGACCTGGGAAGAAAAAGAAGTAGGCGCGGCGTAGCCGCCGCAGTTAATAGTTACTAGAGATTCTTGAAGAAGCGATCTAGTAACTGTAACTTAACCTATTCCCCTAGCACAAACTTAAAATAAGCATCCAAGATTGCTTGGCCCCAGAGATAAATAATTGGGGCGGAGATTGCAAGGAACGGGCCAAACGGAATTTGCCCGTTCTCTTCGTTTTCAGGCTCATTTTCATTTTTCGCCGCCTTATTCACGGCAGCATTCGCCTTACCACTAGCCACTTTATTCTTAATCATCCCGTACGGAACCATCACCAAAACGCCTAGCAACGCAGCAACCAAAAGCGTTTCCACGGCACCGGTCACGCCCATCAAGGCGCCATACCCCGCCAAAAGCTTGACATCACCAAAACCCATAGCTTCTTTCTTGAGCACTTTGGTTGCAACCCAGCCAAGCAGATAAAGTCCGCCGCCAGCAAGAACAGCCCCAAGCAAGCTCTGGAGCGGCGTAATGCCCCCCGGAACTAGAGAAATCAAAAGGCCTGCGACAATCCCGCCCACCGAGATGGAATCAGGAATGAGTTTGTACTTGTAGTCCACAGCGCAAACCGGGTACGCCCCAAGCAAAAGCCAAAACATCGCAGCAGCATTTGCCCAAGTCTCTGGCGCCAAAACCGGCCGCGTCAAGTCCGTCCCGAAACCGGATGCCGAATAAAGTGCAAGCGCACCGAGAAGCCCGCAAAGACTTTCGCCAATCGGATAAATGATACTAATAGGCTGTTTGCAACAAGCGCTCTTGCCACGCAACCAAAGCCACCCGACAATCGGCAAATTGTAGTAGATGGGGATTCTTTTTTTGCAAAGCGGGCAATGCGAAGGCGGGTTTATCAGCGAAATTCCGCGCGGCATACGATACACGATGACGTTATAGAAGCTCCCGACACAGGCGCCAAGGCCAAAAAATACGATTAACCAGTACCAAAGTGGAATTTCTTGCATAAAATCCTCGTCTTTTTTCGAATATAATTATAATTTAGTTAAACATTTATCTAATACTGGGAGACCCCTTAATGAATATTGAAATTGCCGCTATCTGTGACGCCGCCACCGCAAACGATATTGGAGGCCGCATGAACATTCTTGGTGCATTTGACCGCATTTTCTCAAAGTTTCCGCTTGTGATTCCGCAATGCTCTGCCGCGTTCCGCTTGCGCTACCAGCGCGCCGAAGCAGGGACGCACCAGCTGAGCCTTTCTATCGAAGATGTCGTAGGCCACCCGATTGTTCCGCCGATGCAGTCCGAAATCGAACTCCAGCCGGTCGCTCCAGGCTTTGACACCGCCGCCGTCAACATGATTTTGAACATGCAACGTTTACAGTTCACACGCCCGGACAAATACATTGTACGTCTGGTTGCCGACAACGAAGAACTTGCAGCACTTCCGCTGTACGTCCTCGAAGACCCGCGCCTCGCTCAGCAGAAACAGCCACCTCAGGCCGAAGACACGAACGTTGACGGAAGGGCGTAGTTAGACGAAAGAACGCCCGCGAATGCGGGCTACAGACGAAAGACGAGTGACGCGTAAACGAGATTCGCGTCAAAGTCGCAGTAGGAAGTGGTTAGTGATTAGGATTATCAAAAACTAACTGTCGCCGGGACCTAGCGCCCGGCGTTTTTCTATTTTATAGCTTAACTGGGTTCTTCGCATTCGCTCAGAATGACATTTTGAACAATCATTTTTATCTT
>CAMZFJ010000263.1 GCA_947306025.1 uncultured Fibrobacter sp. | reverse complement strand
CCTGCGTTGTCGAAGGCAAGGACGGATGGCTTTTCTTGCAAGAGAGCCTGCTCAATGCGACCAAGCGCTGGAACGACAACACCCCGCAAATCATCGCCTTCAAGGATTCGCTCGAAGCGCGAGGCATCAAGCTCATTGTCGTTCCGGTTCCAGATAAACTCTTAGCCGTTCCCGAACAGTATTCGGACAAGGCGAAAAAAGGCATCAACCTTCCGCAATACAAGAAGTGGGTCCAGAAGCTCCGCAAAAATAAAGTCACCGTCATTGACGCGCTCGATAAAATCAAGGAGCTTCACAAGAACCAGAGCAATGAAACGCCCATGTTCGAACCGTACGAAAGCCACAGCACAGGCGCCGCCAGATTCGTACTCGCCAACATGGCCGCCGATTCCATCGCACCGCTCCTCTACGGCATGAACCGCAAACACTACCCGCGCAGAGACACAATTGTCGATGGCACCGGGAATCTCTACGACCTACTCCACGGCGAAGAAATCGAATACAAGATCAAGGAACAGAAAGTTTTAGGAACCGACGGTTACAAGTACCGCGGATCCAAAAAAGCACCCATCATCGTCATCGGCGATAGCAACGTGGGCCAAGGAAAATCTTACGGTGCCCACATCGGTGCATACATCGCAGCAGCGACAAGCGTCGAGACTTTCACCATCAGCAAAGTCGGCGGCGGCAATATCGGCCCGCAAATGTTCAAAGGCAAGTCCAGTTTCCTAGAAGGCAAAAAAGCTGTTGTCTGGGTATTCGACGGGCGCGAACTCTACGGGCATTTCAAGAACCCGGAATTCTAAAAAAGCCCTAGAAGTCCAGGATAAATTCCGACGAGAATCTCAAACCACCGTTTTTTGTATTTTACACGAAGTCCGAACAAAGTTCAACTTCATCCATCGATTTTATGAGAGATTCTATTTTCCCGAAAGAAATGCATCAACGAATTATATTCGTTGTAACCGCCATACTTTTATTCACGTTCGGCACAAGTCATGCTCATTTGTACGATCCGGATCTCGATGATGAACCTGATTTTTTTGTTATCGATGAACCCGTCAAAGATTCCATCGTAAAGATACATACCGATTCTATAGAACCTCTTCCAGATTTTAGCAATAATTATGAAATTCCATACATCGGGAAAAAACTGATGATAGGAGGTGTTGAGTATGGAGCCTCCAACATTATAAGAATAAATAACGATACCAGAAAAAGCATTATGCAAGCCATGCGAATCAAATGGATATCACGCTCAAAATTTCAATTGGACTTGCGCGAAATAAAAAAGGTAGTCCATTCGCTGAAAAATAAAGGCAATCTATTTTCTGCAATTAACCTAAAGTTCAAAAAAAATTCTTACAAGACCGAGTATACAACAATAGACCTCCTGACGTTTAACGATGAATATTACACATTCGAAAAAAGCAATTTGCAAACAATAGAGTTCGTCATAAAATCGGACTTGCGCAAAGTACGTTTCGAAACCTTAGTCAAAAAAGCAAGAATCAACTCTTCTTTTTTGGTCGGTTTAGAATTGGTACGAAACAAAGACAAATATCATCTCAATCAAAAGTTTAAGTCGTGGACACTTGCAGTCCCCGGTATATCTGCAGAGAATACTCGATCCTTGCCGTACGTGCCCTATGTGGTTGATGGCGAACAACTAGAAGTATCCATAACCCCAAACGGGGTAAAAACTAATGTTACTGATTATTCATTAACAATAGATTCCGATGTCATTGACTCACTACAAAAAGTAAGCATTCCGATTTTCGGGAAATTGCAATTCTCTAAAGCCGGAAAGCCAATAGATTTAAAAGAAATCTTTGAAATGATGAACCTTTACAACATATATATGCAACTCGCTTTTGATTATGGCATTGAATTAGATAAAGGCGGAAACGAAGGAAAGTTGTACCTGACCAAGATAAAAGACGCATTCAATCATTTCCCCAAAAAGAAATTTCCAACAGGCAGCATTGCAGTTCTTAACGAGTCACTAACATACACCTTTAACAAATATGACGATAGCCAATTTTATGACATACTGAGAACAAATGATTTTAGCAAAATAAAAACAGCAAAATTACACAACCAATCAAATACTTTAGTATATAAAATAACAATCGATTCGCTTCATTTCATCAAGAATACAGATAAAGTTTTGCAGAAAGAAAGTGACTTCAATGCAAGTCTTGACGCGTACTTCCTTCTAGATTTTAACATATTCGAAGGCTTCATAATTGTAAACTTCTGTTTTATTAGCAGGGTTGATTTGTCCATCGCCGCGAACATCAGAGAATTGGATGTTGAGCCATATAGCGTCCAAATGGGCGATAAAAACTCAAGGAATCAAGGCAAGCTCCGTTATTCCATAAGCATCGATATGGATTCGAAATCGGGAAAGGTTTACAATCCCTCCATGACGATAGATTTTGATGATATATCACTAAAGATTCGTAATTTATCATCTGTGCCTTTGCATGGGGAAAATTATATCAACCGTTTTGTTTATGATTTTAAACACAACAAGTGGGAGCTCCCCGAGATCCTAAAAACTCATAAGCTCACCCCAGACGAACTTTTAAAGAAAACCTACGCCATCGTGAACTCGTTGCGTGGATTGCGCGAACAGGTAAAAAATAGTCCGGAAGAATCCCCTGCAGGTTCTGCAGAAAAAATTGCAAACTTCACAGAAAAATTCGAGCAGATTGTTTACGGAGACGGAACAGTGAATTGCAATTATGGCCTCTTGAAAACGCGCTTGAAAAAAGGTCAGAAGCGCTTGGTGCATCATAAGAATTTTACCAGTTTAAGCGATACTTCACGAGCTTCTAGTGAACGCAACTTTTTAAATAGGTATAATCAATCTTGGAAAACTGTATTTAAAATCGAACGTGATATAGATGACCCTTGTAAAGCCATTTACTTAGACTCAAAGAAAAAAGAAATCAATTGGCAAGAACAGCCTCAAAAAAGGGTTGCCTACGTTAAATTGATCTTTAATTTCGGGACGAATATCGAGCCTATGTTCAAGAATGCATTAAACGAGCAACTGTCTAAATTCTCGGAAGACGGACAAGTTCTCGTTGACAAGGACGGAAATATGTCCATCGAATTCCTAATCAATTTAACACATTAAAGATTCTTTATGAATTCCTTGGCGTCGCAGGATTCGACGAGGTCTTCACCTAAAAGTTTTTGCAAGCGCAACAAGTCATGGCGATCGACGCTATCGAGCACAACCGCCTTTTTAAAGCGATCGCGATGGCGCAACAGGAATTCCAAATTGTTGATATCCGTCTTCGGGAATCCATAACCGATAAAGTAAATTTCTTCGGCATTTTTCAAATAGTAATCTGCCTTGGACCAAAGCAAGTTGAAAAGGCTTCCGCGCAAGAACGATTCCTTCGCATGTGCCATCGGAATGAAGATTGGCGTATCTTCGCAGTAAATCGGGAAACTGCGATCTTGCGGTTCAACCACACAAACATTTTTCAAATCGAGTTCATCACTTGCGCCCTTGACCGGGAACCAGTTGAGCGAACCATGCAACTTGATAAGGTCAATCGTATGGGGTTTCAGGCCGCGTTTTGCAGAACGGTCAGCAGGGTCAATCTTGACGCCATAATCTACAGAAACTTCTTCAAAAAATTCAGCATCGTTTGCTATCGCCGTTTCAATCAGCGTGTCGTAATTGAACGAAAGCAAAAGCGTTTCGCGAGAGCCGGACATGGAATCATTTTCGCACGACGCCAAAAACTTTTTGAGAATTGTAGCCGCCGATTCATCAAGCGCATTATCGCTACGGATAACGCTTGCAATAAAACGCAAAAGTTCAAAGCGGAGCGATGCATGGTAAAGCCGTTCGCGCTCGCCCGGAAAAATCTGCGCCGAGAGAATCGACGTCGCTAAAGGCTCAATGCCCAAGTACTCATCATCGCCATTGCAGAGCGTCAAAAAGCGTTTGCAGTAATCGCGAAAATGCGGGAACTCGTCAGGAATGCCAAAAGGAATAAGCTCATTCAAATCGCGGAGCGTAGGCATCTGCGGCGAGAACGATTTACTGAATCCAGAACCAAGAACAAAAATCCGTCTATAGCAATTCGACTGCATCATAGACTTAATGTATA
>CAMZFJ010000262.1 GCA_947306025.1 uncultured Fibrobacter sp. | reverse complement strand
TGAAAAAATTATTTCAATTGGTTCTTTTAACCGCGTCTATGACATTCGCGGCTATAAGTATCGACGGAAATTCAACATCATACGGATGTACATACTCGCCATCTTTCAGGTTGTACAACTCAGGGAGCACCATTGGCAAAGGTTTCAGAATCTATGCCTACTTCTCGAATTTCGACCTTAATCCGCTATATGATATTGAAGAATACGCAACGGCGGCAACGAATGTGCGTGTCCAGAAAACGGCAAAGCACGTGTATCGCGTGGTGATGGACTTCGCCAACAGCACAATTCCTGCAAACGGCTATTTTCCATCTAGCGTAACCAGATTTTTCACCATCAAGACGCGCAACAACAGCACAAGCCATTGCTGGGAACCGTACCCATGGAGAGCTAGGTTTGGAGACATCGTTGTTGAAAACGCCAACGGACAAGTCATATATGGTAGACATCCAGGCAACAATTCAAGAATCGGTATTCTCGTACCGGCCAATTCTGGATCGCTTTGCCCAAGCGGTAAAGTCGATGTCACTATAAGACTTGATGCCGAAGATAACAACAATAGAACAAGAATTGTTAGCGGAAACAGCAGCCCGAAGGGTATCGAAATAAGAGATGGAGGACTCAAGTTCACATACTGTTCCTATATTTCGCCCACCCCGCCTAGAGTCCCTTACGACTATGCTGTTTTAAAACTTGACGATTATTGCCCAAGTGGAACGTACAATGTGAAGCGCTTTCACGATACCGAAGACCATGACAACCACAATTATGCTTCCGGTTCGTATTGGCCTAACATTATCAATGATAATGCAACACTCGAATACTGCTTCGTGCCAAGAGATAACTCTTCCACTAGAGTGTATCCATTCAGTTCTAACTTCGGTATTTTTGCCAGCTATGCTTCTGGATCCCTATTCCATAGCGAAATTTTCTTTGACGATGAAGATACCGATAACCAAAACTCTTGGACTTTTAGCGGCATGAGTGATTCGATGAAGCGACGTGCTGGTGTTGTCATGAGCGGCGGTTCCAACACCACTTACCATGTCGTCAAGTGGAATGGTGGCAGCAGCCTGAATAAGGGTGCAGAAGCCGAAATTGCTAGTAAGCCGGTTTCTGACAATATGGTTGTTATCAACAAGCCTGTGCCGGCAGCATTGAAGGGCATCAACCGCACCACGGTGGGCGTGGAACTCCAGTCTCAGGGCGATGTGGAAGTTTCCATTGTGGATATCAACGGCTCCGTTGTCGCGAAGGTTGCTGAAAAGAACCTCCAGCCGGGCGTCCATCAGCTCAACTGGAACTCTGCCAATGTGCCGAACGGCTTCTATGTCGTTTCCGTCAAGCAAAACGGCATGGTTAGCGGCAAGAACGTTATTCTAAAATAAATTAGCCACACACAAAAAAGCTCCTCGGTTTTAGACGACCGAGGAGTTTTTTCATGCTAAAAAAATGTCTCGCTAAAATCTTCTGCGGATTTTGCAGAATTGCTCGTATTCCTTGCCGAAGTCGCGGCGGAGGCGGCGCTCTTCGCTAAAGACCTGCACCATCATGATGGCTACAAATGCGGCAAAAACAAGCAATGCTTGCCAACACCACAGCCATACCAACGCACCAATGAGATAAACGAATGTGCCGGTGAGCATCGGATTTCGATTCAGGCGGTACGGACCATCAGTCATCAAATGACTTGTGCGCGGCGCGACTTCATGACCGAAAGCGTCCATCGGATTGCCTTTCCCGCGACGTTTCATGTAAATGATTGTCCAGATGCTTAAAGCAAGCCCCGTGAGCATTAAAACCGCTGCGACACCTCCCCTAACGATATCGATTGGCAACAAATCCGGCATCCCGGAGGCGAGCCACATTAGCGTTGGAATCAACCCCACAAAAAGCACTCCGCCAAGCACGTATCCAATGATTTCACGTAACAGTTTCATAAAACCCTCCTTGGTAATCTTCTATATAATACACTTGCGGTAAAATATAAATGATTTCGAACAGAGTTCCTTAAAATTTCCCTAAAAAAAAGCAAAATCACCAGTGGCTTTAATGTATTTTTTTAAACAGAAGGAGTTTCTTGCAGGAGTAAAAATGAAATTGTCTTACAGAACCGTGATAGCTTCGCTTATTGGCTTGACATTCTGCTTTTTCGCATGTGCAAATGACGTAAATGGGATGAAAGCAGACGGAACTCTAGATTACGAAGCAATTAAAGACAGCACATTACACTGGAATGTGACTATATACCGTATTCAAGAATTTAACGGAGATACAAGCGAATGGGATGCATTAGATTGCCGCGTTCATGATTCTAACTTTAATTGCCGTCGAGTGACTAATGTCGATTGCAATCGAGATATTGTGCGTATGCTGAGCTGTAGAGATGCCAATAACAACTTTATTGAATGCCCTGGTTACAAAGACACCATTTACGACACGACTTACAAGAATTTAAACTTTGGCAAAGACGCTCTCGTCAATTACATTCCCGTCGCAAAAATTCCCGCCTTCAATCGAGATTCTGTTGCAAAGCTTTTTTCAAAAATTTCTGGAGAACCTTGTTCAAGACTGCTGTCGTTTAGCTCAAATTATTATCTTGAAGCAATCGGTTTGCCAGACAGTTTGACGTTGAACCTCGAAAGAGAATATATTCCAGAAGAGTACATACGACCTAAAGATTTTTTCGTCCATTTGAGTTTAATTACAAATGAATCCACAGGAGAAAAGACCTGCAGGCAAGATTCGTCACGAATAATGTACAACTTCTACCCAGGCACATGCTATTACTCGTCTTTGCCGGAAAAAGCTAAAGTTGTAAACTATGAACTCTTCAATACAACCATTCAATCCTACAAAGACACCACTATTTCGTGGAAACTTGTCTACAAGGACCAATACGGTCGCGGCGATACGCTTGATATAACGACAAAGTTTGAATAAGGGAGATTCCCGCCTTCGCGGGAATGACAATGTGTACGTCACTCAGGATGACACGTAAAAAAATCCCGCCACTATCGCTAGATTCTTCGACTACGGGCTAAGCTCCAAATTCTTTATAAATAATTTTACGTCAGCAGTCGAATTGGCTGATGATTTTTTTTTGTAATTTGCAATTCAAGAGATTTCTGCGATGAAAATTGGAATGGGTAAATTACGCAAAAAATGGATTATTGGATTAATCCTTGGGTTTATTGCTCTTGGGATTGTTGCGTGCGGAGTTGTATTTTTTGAGAAAAAATCAAAAAAAATTGCAAAAACAACATCCTATACAATAATTGATGGTACGATTCACATAAATGTGCAGCGGTATCGAGCTCTTAATTATAACAAAGATACAACTGTCTGGGAACTGTCAGATTGCAAAATTGAAGATTCTACTTTTTCCTGTTTTCGGTACGATGACAAAAATGTTCGAAGGTCTAATCCTTATTCTAGAAAATCCCCAAAAAGCTCCGATTATAGAGATACAGTTTACGATACAACTTATACTGATATAAATTTTGGCAAAAATGCGCTGGTCCACTACATTCCAGTCGCCAAGATCCCTGAATTTGATAGAAAAGCCGTAGCAAAAGCTCTTTCCAAACTTCCCGGTGCGCCATGCTCACAAATTTTCCAATTTAGATCTAATTACGATCTTGAGGTTATCGGACTTCCGGGATTTTCATGGAAAAATCGAGATGATGTGGCGTTTGGGTATGAAGCATACATTGATTCAGAAAAATCGGGTCAAAAGAAATGTTCTGTTCAAAGCGCTCATGTTGAGTATACACCAAGTAACCATCATTTCCAGATCATTAAAAAGTCCCTTCCTGAACAACTTAAGGATTATACCCTTCAATTTTTCAATGGCACTCTTCAAACATTCCGAGATACAACTATTTCTTGGAAGTTGGTTTACGAAGACCAATACCGTCGTAAGGATACTTTGGACATAACAACTAAATTCGAAGTAGACGAATCTAGTTCTTTAAAAAAGGGATTCCCTGGTTCTTACGATGGCCGCTGTTATGATGCCGTAGACTCCACCTCTTGCAAGTGAAGCCTCCAGCGCAATGGTTGTAAAAAGCTGTAGCTCTTTATGAATATTTTACGTCAGCAGTCGAATTGGCTGATGATTTTTTTTGTAATTTGCAATTCAAGAGATTTCTGCGATG
>CAMZFJ010000261.1 GCA_947306025.1 uncultured Fibrobacter sp. | reverse complement strand
GTTCCGCGCCGAAGGCATGGTGCGTTACCGCCAGCGTCCGGTCGCTTGTGAAGTGACTATCGTCGATACAAATAAGGCGGTCGCCGTTTTTGACGAACCGCTCTTTGCTGTGACTCCGGGCCAATGTGCCGTCTTTTACGATGGCGACATGGTCCTCGGCGGCGGCCAAATTGTGTAATCTATGAAAAAAATCTTTTTGACTTTGCTGACTTTGTTGCTTGTGTCTTGTTGCACTTGGATGTATTCGTCGACTCCTCCGTACGAAACTTCTAGGCAATGGAGCAATGAGATAAATCAACATCAAAAAATTAAGTTTCGAGTTGTTGCCCCTGGAGAACAGAATGAAGATGCTTCTTGGGTGATTCAAAAAATGACGGAAATTTTAAACAACTCGAGAACCTTTTATTGTTTTTTATGCCATAATCTTTCGAAGTATGAATTTGCATTTGAGAATGCTTCTGAAGATGACTATGTTCTTCAAGATTATTATGTGCCTAAAGAAGAACTTGTGAAAAAAGAAGATAATGTTTTTACTTTGGCATTTACAAAATGCGATGTTAAAAGCGAAAGCTCCGATTTTAACATTGATTGCCATTATTCAATCTGGGACAATCAAACTAAAACATTTTATGTAAAAGGCCGTTTAGGCCCTTATACCAATGTAACTAAGGGCGGTATCCCTAGTCTTATGGCGGACCATTTGGTAATCGCCCTTGGTTTAGACTAGAAGAACTTTCTTACTTCACAATTCCGACTTCGCTGAGTTTTACGAATCCTCGGATCTTTTCGCCGAGACGGATTTCTGCAAAGTTGCCTTGTTCGCCGATGACTTCGAAGCTTGTGCCTTCGCTGAGCGTGTTGAGCGTTTGCGATTTGTCGCTTGGGGCGCTGGTCACGTCGGCATTTGATGCGGTCACGACACCTGTGATGTCTGTTTCAAGAACGATCATCTTGTAGATGGCGCTTGCGCCAATGGTGCAAAGAATAACGCTCATTGCAAATACAATGCCTGTGCAAACGTTTTTGCCGCGGCTGCTATTCACGAATCGGCGGGCGAGAATCACGAGTGCGATTGCCCAAAAGAGAACGAGAGAAATGTTCATTTGGCTCTTGAGTGAAATCGCATGGTGCAAGTCCATGAGACCTTGTAAAATCGGGTTCTCTTCTTCGTCACCTTCCTTGTCGCGAGTCTTGGTTTGCGCGAAGTTCAAGTTGTGCTGGATATCGTCATCGCTGGGGTGCAGGCGAAGTGCTGACTTGTAGTAGAAAATTGCAAAGCCGAGTTTTCCGCTGCGGTAGTAGGCGTTGCCCAAGTTGTAATACAAGTCTGCATTGACAACGCCTTCGTCAACGCATGTACGCCATTCGTCGATAGCGCGTTCAAAATCGTTTTCGTTGTATGCTTTGGTGCCGGTTTCGATGCCTGCGCATTTTTCAGCGGCAATGCTGGCTGTCGCCATGAGCAGTGTCGCTGCGATTGTCAAAAAAATTCTATTCAGTTTCATAAATCTTCCTATAAAATTTTTGTCGTCACGCTCTGTCGTCCTGGAACTCCCGCAGGGAGTGATAGGATCCATTGCGAAAGTCTTTAAAGCTTCAGGGCCTCGCAAAGTTTTTCGACGTCGGCGAGCATTTGAGACTGTTCTTCGGTCGATGCGGTGACCGGAGCGTAGCGCACGAACGCGCACTTTTCGAGCCAGCTGTCGATAGCGTCGATAGTCTCGCTCTTGACTCCGCGCTTGGCTAGTTCCTGTTTCATTTGCGGGCGGGTCATGCCCTTGAATTCGACGTTCGTCAAGTTGCTGAGGTAGTCGATAAGGCCGTTTTCGAGAGCCGCAAAGAATCCCTTGCCGTCGCCATTCTTGAGGGCGGTGCGTGCGTTTGCGAACTTTTCCTTGAGCAGCTTGTTAGCCTTGCCTTTGCGGACGAGTGCTGTGTTGCTGTTGCGTTTGCGCTTGCGCGTGATGGCGAAGTTTGCAATCAGGTAGAACGGGATTGCGGCGAGGAAAAGAATCCAGAACAATGCGCTCCTATGCGGTGCTGCGGTTTCGGACTTGTCCGTGATCGGGTGGATAAAGCGGATGTCACTGCCGAGGAATTCAATTTCTTGTTTTTGGACAACTGGCGTAGAAGAGCCGGGTGTTGTCGCGACGGGAGCCTGGTAAATGGGTTCAGCCGGGGCATCGCCCTTTTCGACTTCGATAGTCCATGGGCCTGCCGAAGCGGTTTCGTACTTCTTTTTGGCAGGATTGAACCAGGAATATGTAATGGCCGGAATTTCAAAGGTGCCTTTCTTTTTGGGGTAGAGGAACACCTTGATATCCTTGTTGGTGATGACCTTGTTGCCCTTAACTTTCTTGTTGATGCTGTTTTCGGGAGGCACGGAGCGGAAATCGTTAAAGTCGGGGAGCTTTGGTTCGGTAATTGTACCCGGAGTGCCGTCGCCCTTGATGCTAATCGCGAGTGTTAATGCTTCGCCGACCTTGAGGTTTGTGCGGTCGAAGTTGGCGCTAAAGCTGTAGTTGCCGACCATTCCCGAGAAATCGGCGGGCTTGCCTTCGGTCGGGAGCGGGAGAACGGTAATGTTTAGCGGTGCGGTGGCCGTTTCAGTTTCGATAGGTTCTTGTCTGACGCTACGGCTAGAGAATGACATGCCGCCCATTTGCTTCTTTTCTTCGACAACTTTGGGCTCGCCAAGCTTGGTGTACTTGAACTTGAAAGACGGAATTTCGAGCGAACCGCTTTTGGTCGGGCTGAGCCATGCGAATCGCGTGGTCGCCTTCATTTCGCGTCGTGTGCCTTCGACATGCTTGAATTCCATGTTCGAAAGGTCGTTGCGGTGGACGATAAAATCGTTACCCGTGCTCATGTCGGTCGCTTGGAGGCCGCCCTGGAAATGCTCGAAGGTGTGGAGGCTGAGGGTGACGCTGAACTGTTCGCCTTCATAAATGTTTTTTTTGCTTGGGGTAAGGCTTACGGCGAGTGCGTCGTCGTTATAGGAACGCTGCACTTCGACAGAAATCTTGTTGCTGACGACATTCGGTTCGCCGCCAATGTTCCAAGTCAGTTTGCCAAGATCGAGCACGCCTGTTTTTTTAGGGGCTTTTACCTTGAAAGAGTAGACGCGCGCTTTATACGCTCTTCCGCCACCGCCGAAAAACGAATTGAAAATATCGTCCATGTCCGGGCGCATGACTTGATCTGCGCTATCGAGCCCGAGGAACTTGAAGTTGTCGTGGGTTTCTAGGTGGAGGGCGCCCCTGTTTTGCGGGAGTTCCTGCAAAGGGACGATAAATTGCAAATTGAAAGTCTGACCGGCTTCGATGCGGTCTTTATCGAATTGGAGTGATGGCCTTGCGCCTGCAAATGCTGTTAAACCGAGACATAAAAGCAAAATACGTTTCATGCCACATAATTTACCAAATTTTAACGAGCGAGATTGCAATATATTGGTGAAATCGCGGATTTGATTGCGAGAATGGCGATGCCGTCCCCATACGCGGATCATGACAACGGTAAGAGCGGGATATTGTTATAAAAAGAGAAAGCAGAAAAACGTTGAGAGAATAAAGCGTCGGCCACAACCTTAAAAGACGAGTATGCCTCAAGGCGAATGTTGCATTCATACTTGTATGAATATAACTGAGCCGTTTAGCATGACGCAAAGCGTCAATGCCGCGACCATGCTTGCATGAGCATAGCTGAGTCGTAAGGTTAGCGCTTGCGCCAGGAGGGGATAGGTTTCGAAAATTTTGCGCAAATTTATATTTTTCCCCCTTGAAACGTTAGTAAAAATTTGTTATCATTGGCGCCGTCAAAACTAGGAGTAAAAAGGAGTAAAATAATGTACTGCATTCTCGCCGCCCTCTTGATCAAGAGCTTTAGAAAAAACTCTAAGCGTGCTTAATAGATAAAGTTTCTCTCTCTAACTGAATGCGATGCCACGGATTTCCCGTGGCTTTGCTTGTTTTATGGGGGTTGCCGTGGGTTGCGGGGGTGTCTAGGGGTAGCCGCTATTTCGGTATGGACAAATTGTCAAAAGATTGCCGAAATATATACAAAAATCCCTTGACGTGTTAGTAAAACTTTGTTAATATTGGCGCCGTCGAAAACTAGGAGTCAAAAAGGAGTCTAAAACAATGTATTGCATTCTCGCCGCCCT
>CAMZFJ010000260.1 GCA_947306025.1 uncultured Fibrobacter sp. | reverse complement strand
ACATGGTTGGCATTGTAGGCCATCTCGTCTGTATAGTCGTGATGGCCATTTTTATATTCATCAAAAACAACTATTCCCATATTTTTCACATCATCAATAATCTTGAGCGCCACCTCCCAACTCGGGCCAAACGGGTCAAACGCATCCGTATCTTTATACTTCGGATTGCGCGGAGGAATTGCGGCAACAAGCTTTACGCCTATTGAATCCGTAAAACTCTTTCGCGACTTGATTACCTTAAGACTGCCCTGTAAAGCCGGCGATTCATAAGGCAACAAAGAAATATCGACATTAACAACCGGCACACCCCATTCGCCCACCGGCAAAAGGAACGTTCCTTTAAGATACTGCTGTCCAAGCAAAACTATCGGGAATTGTTGATCCTGACTGAGCTTTGCAATTTCACGTTTCGTCGATTCAGATAAATGATTTTCATCATAACGCACCCCTGGAGAACAATCAATAACGTATCCCGTCATTTCTTGATAAGTTCTAAAAAGGAATCCCGGAGACACTTCAATCACAACATACTTAATCTTCGGCGCATATGGAATAACATAATGGCGAATCAAATAATCAAAAAAATAAATATCAGACAAAGATACTCCCATATTTACCGTTTTGAAAGCCTTAATTGAATCTTCGATGACGGCATTCAAAAGCATAGAACTTCCAAAAGTAGCTACTTCAATATCATCGCTCTTTTGCCAGAAAGACTGCAACCTCATCCCCATTTCCTCCATCGCAAATGCATATGGAGTTTCTGCTTTGCTATCATAATAAGTGCCGGCACTATCCACATCAACAGCAGGCTTCGGATGATTTTTTCCATTCTGCCATACCCACAAACAAGGATGCCACAATTCTTCTCCCTCAACAAGCGGATAAACAACACCATTATCCAAATTCACAAGCGCTATTTGACGATGAGCACCATTGCGGTCCGTAAGAGAAGTCACAATCAAATTACCCGGTCCATCTTTTAACATTCCCACAGCCCATTCGGTATGATCAAACGTATATTTCGCAGGAGATGCCACCGAGTTTATCAAACGACCTGTACTGTCCGCAACGAGAATTCGTTCATGAACACCGTAATTCACGCCCGCAAAATCACGTCCAAAAGAACCTCCAAAATCAAGGAACAACGTTCGCTTGGTTCCATCCTTCGCCAAAGACGCATTGCAAGCCTGTTCTCCTTTATACCAAATCACATCTGATCCCGTAAGCGATTTTGTCAAATGAGCGCGCAATAAAGGCGACGAAGAAATTCCAAAGCTATTGTCATTCTCGACACCACCGTGATACGCGCCATCAAATAGCTTTTGCGGTGTACCAAATTTACCGTTAGAAAATTTGACTTGCCATGTACTTTCTTTCAAGAACGATTCGCTTTTATTGCTCGCCGCCGAAGACACATACACAATAACAGTATCGCCATTCGGATTCACACGCCAGCGCGGAATCGCCGCATTTTTCACCGGCAACTTCACCAAGTTGCTACCCGACTCATTCAAGTCGCGAACGTAAACAGAAGACTCTTTCAAAACGCCTTCCATGGACGTGCAAAACGCCACGCGATTGCCATCCGGAGAAATATCAGGATGATATACATCTATTTCATCTTCAATTTCAACAAGCTTCGCTATTTTGGAAAAATCCACATAGACAAGATTACCGCTCGCATCGTTTCGGAACGCAAGCTTGGCATGGTAGGAATCAGTCAATTGACGCGCATCCGATGCATCAGTCAACAGCGTAATCGATGCCGATGCTAAACGACCGTCATCCGTAAACCAAGTCGCATCAGGAATCGATCCACTCACAAGACGAAAACCGATGTACACCCCCCTTGTTGAACTCAAGATAGGGTAAATATCGCCTCTATTGTACAAAAACATTGATGTCGGAGAACTTAAATAGCTCCCGCCCTTCACTACGCACGAACCAACCACATCGCCATCAACCGAACCGGCAAAATTTTTGACAACGGTATCCTTGAAAGACGCATAACGGTCATTCACAAATTCAAGCAAATTTCCAGCCAAGTCGCAAAAAACATTTTTCGATTCATTTAAAGAACAAACTTTATGAGCAACATTTTGCGAAGTCAAGCCATTCCAGCTATGCATTGGATTCCAATTTTTTGATGCCGCAAAAACCCATTCCGATTCCGTCGGCAATCTGAAACCATTCGCCTGTGGATTAAACTTGAAACCGTTCATCTTAACACAATGTTTTTCCAAATCAAATTCGGCAGAAGTATATTGATAAGATGAATCAAGATTATTTTTATTGCTTAGAGCATTCGCATACAAAACGGCATCGTAAAAAGTCACATTCGCAGCAGGCAAAGAATCTTGCGAACACGCCACCGTCACCCCCGACACATCATGCATCACATCATTGAATCGTTTACAAACAACTTCATGACGATCCATGTAAAAATCATAAGAAAATTCGACATCCATTTTCGGGCGTTCTAACATTTTTGCCCAAATATCATCCGTCCCAAGCGACGTTTTTCGTCCCGTCGCCTGTATATAAAGCATACCCTCAAAAGCTCCTTCACCAAAAACAGGAGCAAGCGCATTTCCCCGGCTATCATCATCCGAACACGAAACGCACCCAATAAACACCAAAATGGGTAGCAAAACAATTTGATATATTTTTCCCATATTAAAAATATACTACTTTTTTATTACACCAAATAAAAAAAACACCATTTCAACCGATTTGCTTTGGAATAATTACGCCTCAAAAACGCTTCCATAATTATCCACGAAAGATTCTATCTTTTAAAGGGGTATTTAAATATGGCTACATCAAACGATAAACCGGCTCTTTGGACAAGAAATTTTACGACATGCGCCGCGGCAAATTTCTTGCTTTTCTTTAGCTTTTACCAACTATTGCCGATTCTCCCGCTGTACATCATCGAAAAGTTCCAAACAGATAATGCGACCGCAGGCATTATCATTTCGCTTTACACGATCGGCGCGCTCGCTTGCAGGCCTTTCGCCGGATTTCTCGTGGATACGTTCAGCCGCAAGCCGTTATACTTTTGGACTTTTTTTGCTTTCACGTTGTGCTTTCTAGGCTACAAGACCGTAGGACTTTACCCATCCTCGCTGTAGTGCGTTTTGCGCACGGGCTTTTCTTTGGTATTTCGACAACCGCAAGTAACACAGTCGCCATTGATGCACTGCCCGCCAGTCGCCGAGGCGAAGGCATCGGGTATTTCGGGATCAGCGTGAATTTAGCCTTCGCCACCGGTCCCATGACCGGCATGTTTCTTTACGAAGCATTCGGCGACGGAATCGTTTTCGCAATTTCCACCGCTCTTTGCATCATCGGCCTAGTGCTTGTCCAAACGCTCAAGGTCAAGCCCCGCGAAAAAAGACAATGCGCACCGCTTTCGCTTGACCGATTCTTCCTTACCCGCGCCATCCCGCAATTTGTAAATTTCATTTTCGTCGGATTCGCCTACGGGCCCGTCACAAACTACATCGCCATTTACGCAAACGAACTCGGCATCAGCGGCACAGGATGGTTTTATGCGCTTATCGCGACCGGACTCATCATGAACCGCATCATGACCGGGCGGCTCATCGACCGCGGTTATTTGATCCACCTTGTTGGCATGGGCATGACGCTGAATGTTATCGCCTACTTCATTCTCGCCTTTAGCCACGGCCCCATAACATTTTTCTTGTCCGCCTTCCTTATCGGTACAAGCCTCGGGCTCATCTTCCCCGGCTACCAGACCATGTGCGTGAACCTCGCCCGCCACGACCAACGCGGTACTGCAAACAGCACGTACCTTAGCGGCTGGGACATCGGCATTGGAGCCGGAATTCTCGTGGGAGGCGCCATGGCAAACCACTTCGGCATGCACCAGCAAGTATTTTTCACCTGCGGCATAGCACTCGTCATTGCCGACATCATGTACCTCGCTTACACAGCAAAGCACTACTTAAAGAATAAACTTGAGGGGTGATTTTTAGAACTTAGAATTTAGAACTTAGAACTTAGTTTTTTGCAGTCATTCTAAGTTCTAAGAGCGTAGCGAGCTAAGCTCTGCCAACTGCACCGAAGGGCTACGCCAAGCGTTTGTCTTCGTACATCTTTTTATCGGCGTTGACCATGCTTTCCTTAAAGCTA
>CAMZFJ010000259.1 GCA_947306025.1 uncultured Fibrobacter sp. | reverse complement strand
TTTCTTATACATGAAAACCCCGAAAGTTGTGTCCAACATTCGGGGTTCACATCACATCGCCGGTGGCATTTCTTTATACAAAAATTCCCGCCGGCAAAATCGACGGGGTTACCTACAGAACAAATCAAGTAAGAACTATTTCGCCTTTTTCTGCAGTTCAAGGACTTTTTCTTCGGATAGGTGCGAGTACTTGACAATTTTTCCAATAGGCTCATTGTCTGCAAGCATGGCGAGAGCCATTTCAATATGACCTTGTTCAAGCCCCTCCGCTCGCCCTTTAGCTTCAGCTTTGAGCCAAATTTCGGCTTCGATTGCTTCATCAGCGTGTTTATCGAACATATGTTCCTCCAAGGCTTTAAGCAGTTCTGGGCTTATGCGACTTATACGTAAACGGTTGAGGGCGTCTCTAAATATCGGATCCTTCGATTCGGGAACTTCAAGCGGGCCTTGCGACAAAAGTTTCAGCCAGTAATCCTCGCGTGAACTGATGTTCTTTCGCAACCTCTTGAAGTTCAGAAGATCTACTATAATATATCTATTTTTAGTAAAAATTGGAAGAGCCTTGTGCTCGGCATCGCTATGGCGAACTTCATCCTCGCTATAAACCGCCCAAGTATCCTTAAAAATATTCTCGGACTTCAGAATCGAAAAATTACAGAGCCAGATGGAAACCATTTCAGGAAGTTCATAAAAATGAACCTTACGCTCTTTTCCATCCATCGACTTAAAATATGCCGAACGGTTATATTCGTACTTACCTCGTAGCGTCTGGTAGGAATTGTAGAGTTGCAAACGATCAAGGAAGAACGGATGGTTCCTATTTTGCAGCTCTATATTAAAATAACGATGATCCTTGGTTGTCACCCACACGTCAAGGCGCGCGGCATCATCTTCCGGCATGAAAACGTCAATGGGCTTTTCGAACTCGTAATCGAGATCGACAATTTCATGGTCGTGGTCTAGTCCAAGTAAGCAGTTGAGCATATCGCGGATGGTGTCCTTGTCATCCATCAACACACGAAACGTTTCACTGTAATATGGAAGCAAGAACTCTTCTCCCTGCGCGTTTGTGACGATGTAGTAGGCATTCTTTTCTGAAATCGTGTTATTTTCGGTCATTTATTTTTCCTTTAGGGGGAATGTTTGCAATATGGCCCCTATACTATTAACACGCTTTTGAGGGCTGTTTGGTCTAAAGATTTTATGTAAAATAATTTTCAGAAAGCAAACAAAAAGCTTCCGCCTGATAACGAGCCGATGGCTTCTTTTATACAAAAAGCGGCCGGATTTCTCCGGTCGCTCTTTTCCTCCTTATTTCTCCATTACTCCAATTATTCCATTACAACGACAGGCAATGAGCAATAAGAGAATCAGCAATAGGAGCGGCATCTTGGGTTAAAGAATCTATCTTACTATAGTATTCCGTCGAGACTTCTTTAAACTCAACCGATTCACTTACAGTACCGTCAGAACACCTAATAAACACAGGAAGCGGATTATCACAAGGTTTTTCCCTACTCCCCGGCTTAACAATATAAGGCATCAAATTGTCAAAAGTACGATTAAGACAATCATTCGCCGCAGAATCCGAAGATACCAACGCATCCATAAATCGCAAAGAAAATTGATAACCAATCGCAACACTATCTTCTGTATAAATATGTATTCTATCATCTGAATATTCGCATTCACAGAAAGATTTCTCAACAAATACAGGTTCACAATCCGTTATGACGGGATGAAGGTTATTCGTAGAAATTCTAGAGGCATTATAGCGACTTATCCCAGCAATTTTAAACTCTTCTTGTTTTTCGTAAGCCGCACTTAACACAAAACGGATACCCTTTACATGAGAGAGAACATCTTCTTTAGGTAGCATTCCAATTTTTCCAGATTCTCTACTTATAAACCCGAAATCGTTCCATGAATAGCAAACGTTCCTAACATCTGAATAGGTACCAAACAAAGATATAGCGAACTTTGCACTCCCCAGCTGTGCTGCTACCGAATCATCAGTAATAAGTTGTAGCTCGAAAAAACTTCCCCAATACGAAACACAAACGCCCTCCATATTGCGAACGTCAACGCTTTCAAACTCTCCAGAAGCATTTTTACCGGCAAGATAAAAATCAAAATAAACGTATCCACCGATTTTTTGATAATATTCATGATTATATTCAGGAATACTATTTCCACCTTTTAATAGAGCTTTTCCACACAAGCTTCCGCCACACTTATCTATAACATCGGCAAGTGCCAAGGAATCGTATTCTGCAGTCGCATTCCCAGGCCATATCATATCAACATAAGCATTTTCAGGATATGTACTCACGATCCATATCCCCGAAGTGTTCGTCCCATTATCATAACCGGTACGCACGCGATAACCTGATGTTGGTCCCCACATTTCAGGTGACCAAATGCAGCCTTTTTCCAGGGCTTCCAAGGAATCCGTCACGCCTATCACGCTACACAGCACAGGCGATTGTTGAACATTCAATTCATGCCCCATATTCGGAATGTTTGTCGATCCCGAAATAGGCGAAACATTATCGGAGCACGCTGCAGCAAAGAGAATGGTCCCCAAAGCAATCAAGCTGTAGATTTTGTTATTCATATTACATCTCCTCATCTTTTTCTAATTTCCAAGTTAACGGGAATAGTTGCATATTCAAATGATAAATTTGATCGGCATTTTCTGTTTCCGCGGCCATTGCCACAATTTTTTCCTGAACGCATCTACTTCTTGAGCAATGCGTTCATAACATTCGCGATTGACTGTAAAAGTCACACTGGACACGCTACGAACTTGCGGGTCAAAGCGTTCGATAGATTCTCCGCCAAGCGCCGTCATTTTCTTTTGCAAGGCATGAATGGCATAGGCCAAGCCTTCCTGTGATGCCGTCACATTCTTTTCCGTCTGGCGGTATGAACCATCCGCAGCCTTTTTCAAGAAACCCGCTTTTGTCAAGAACTCAAGCGATTTGCAAACTTCGGCTGCAGTGATTTCATTGCAGCACGTTTTCGCAATCTGCCCTGGAGTAGCGCCCTTCATCATCGGAGCAAGTTCACGAATCACCGGATTTTTCCAACCATCGAAATACTCGACCGCTTCCTTATCGACAATGCGAACCTTGTATTCCAACGCGATCCGACGCATCTCTTTCCAATATGGCATTTTGGCTTCGTCATCCTTGGCGTTGCAAAAATTGACAGGAGCTATGAAGTAGTCCGCTTCAAAACCGGCAAGCCCCATTGCCGAAATCATGCGGTTCATCGATACACGGCTCAAGTAGCTTTTACCTTCGCTCACGAGTCGCAAGTAAGTCGGCGAAGTAAATCCCGCCAGTTTTGCAAATTCCCGCCAAGAAAAGTACGAAGTTCTTTTTTGATCTTCGTAGAAATCCTTGATTAAGGAATGATAATCTTTGTATTCTGTTATCGGTTTCATGTAAATAAATATAGGTTTTACGGTCTTTTCATGACACAAAATCTTTATTTTTGACTAAAATTCAATACCAAATTTAAAGATTTTTCGTATATGACACAGCAAGCAACACAACAAGGCTCTAAAAATCACAAGAACAACAAGTTTTACACACAAAAAAGGAACCCACCGGCGTAGTTTTCGGTTATACAAAAATGAGTCCGGTACAATACCGGACTCATAACTCAATTTTATCCTAACTTTAAACTGTCCAACTTTTGATGTTCAGTTTAAAGTCGAGTCCTTTGAGTTATCCTCCTTACTATATGTGCGAAGCTGTGCTCCACAAATCACCATCGTAATTTTATTCAACATCATCTATAGCTACCGGCTTTGGAACCGAGAGATTCGACACACAACTATCAATCTGGTTCAAGTTGTCCTGTTTACTTTTCAAAATTGCCGATTGAACAACCGCATCATACGATGATTTCAGCTGCGAAAATTCCGAAGAAAAGCGATACGATCCATCCGAACATTGCAATATTTTAGGCACGGCATTATCACAAGGTTGGAGCCCCGTTCTTGAAGCCGGAATTTCCAGGCCCAATTTTACTCGAAGGTTTGATACACACAGACTCATTGCCAAGTCACGTTTGTTAAACTTGGAAATAGCCTCTTCGAACGCTTCATCGTAACCGATCCTATACCCTTCGTGTACCGCGATGGAATCTGCATAATT
>CAMZFJ010000258.1 GCA_947306025.1 uncultured Fibrobacter sp. | reverse complement strand
TGGCGAAGTTGCCGGAGAATTCTTGTTCAAGAAGCTAGTAGGTTGCGAATTAAAGGAAATTGATCAAGCAGACATTTTTGAAAAGTTTGATTTCCAGATTGTTGATAAACCCATTTACGTGGATTTCAAAAACTGGAACGAATCCTTTGACTTAAATCAAAAAGAAACTCGAACAAAGATTCTCAAGAAAGCAAAAGAGATTGATGCGAAACTTGTAATAGTGGCAAATATCCTTGCCGAAGACAAGTACAAGATTGATTGTAGAAACGAAGACGGAATCGTCCTTCTTGTAATTCCGTCAATCCTTACCAAAACCGATGACATCGTCATCGAGAACATCCAAGCAATTACCAAAATCAAGGAGGTTATCAATGAATGCGCCGTTTAAAATCAATAGAGTTATCGCGGATATCAATCATCAGAAAATTGATGAAATGTTTGATTTCTTTGAGATTGCAGAAACCCGAAAAGACAAGTACTTTGAATTCAATGCATCTCTCCTTGATGACTTAGTCACGGACAAATCCATCCGAGCCGTACAATTCCATGGCGGTAAAAAAGTCTATGTCATGATGAATAAGGATGAGAATAATCTTGACCGTATCAAAACGGCAAAGGATAAGAGCAAAGATGCAGATTATCTTTCTTGTAATCAAGTCTCTTCGGAAGATGTTGAAAGAGACCATCGTTTAGTTCAACTTTTTTTCAACGGATTGTTCCGTTCCGAGCATCCCAAACTCAGCTACAACAATGTTGGTGGACATCTTTATTGTTTTCATCCCAAGTGGATTAAGCGAACAAAAAATGTCATTTGGAAAATTCCGACATTAGATGTAAAGGTGAACTGGCAGAACACCTTGTCATTACCCGTCTGCACATTTTCTGATTTAAAGTTAACCGTCAAAAAGGCAGAAAGCAACGAAGCAAAGGCTAAAATTTTCGATAAGCCTCAATATGTTTATTTAGGCAACAATACCATGCGTCGGAAAAACGATAGTGATACATCGCAGGTTTTTGTAATTGGTTCTCCAGGCAATTCTAAAGTCAATATTCCTTTTATTAAACTGTGGCCAGCCACGTCTTTCCCAGAGAGTAAAATGGGAATGCTTGCAAATATTGTAGAGAAATTCAATCAGGATTATTGTAGTTTGATTCATGTTGATTTTGTCTCTATTGAAGATTACAAATCCTATAATTTTTCAAAAGATGTTGAAAAAGAAAATAAAGCAGCAATCGAAAGAGCGCTTAGCAACGTTTCTATCAAGATTCTTGACGAAATCGATGACGAAAAATATGATTCAAAGAATGAATGCAAAAGGATTCAGAAGGCAATCAAGGACAAGTATCATTTGGAATCTTCCATTGGCAAACGCCCTGATAAAGAAGGAATCAACATCAGCTTAATTCACGAACCTGAATATTACGAAAGCACAGGAGAACCAGATCCGCACAATAAAAAGATTGATGGAATCTCAATTCAGCACATCACTCTTCAAAATGGCATGCAAAGTTTGGAGGAATCCATTTCAACAATCATCCAAAATGCGTTAATCAAAAAAGATTTACAAAATCAGCAAATCACGCTTTTTGATTGGACAAAAACAAATCTGGCAGAGACCATTACTTTCGGCTATGCAGATAAGATTACTGGCACAAAATTCCATCGATATTATTTCATGGACATCAATCCAGACGGGACCTTTAAAATCACCGAACTCGAACATGATGCATTCAACCACGAGGAATACCAAAAATGCATAGACATTTTTGAACGAGCCCAAGGGGATAAAAGGTCCAAAGAAGCTCCTGCAGAGGGCATCATTCGCGATAGCGCTGGAAACATAAGCGTGATTCGCGAATCCGACAAGTTTACTCTCCCCGATTTTGCAAAAATCAAAGAAAAAGTTGATAACGGAGAAACAAACATCAAGCGAGCAGCAACCTTTGAAGAATACTATTCAGGTTGTATGAACATCAAGATGTTTGAAGACTGCGGTAAAACATATTACTGCGTTGGTAGAAAAGATAAGAATCCGTCATTAGCAATTCCGCGAGCAGTCAATGTCCGGGAAGTTCAGGTTTACGAAGGAGAGCCTATTCTCTTCGAAAAGCTTCTTTCGCTCATGAGCGTTGAATTCGTGAGAAACGGGCAATTGACAGTTGTTCCGTTTCCATTCAAATACCTGAGAGAATGGGTGGAGATGAATAGGGAGAAATAACACCTTGCCACTCTTCCAACAATTCTCTATCTTGTCATCCCGCTGCGCAAGCATACCACCCTTCATTTTCCGACAAGGAAACTTACAAATAAAAGAAATTTTCGCTTGAAAGTGGGAATGACAATGCTATTAGCAGGTGAATGATCCCGTGGCTCTTACGAGTGTGCAAGCACTCTCCACCATTGCAATCTCACTTCGTGAGATTGCCAAACGCGCGGCTCGGTCATGCCCAAGCTGCGCTTGGTCGCGACTCTCGCCTTATGCGTTTGTCGCCAAGACACTCCACCACTCTCCTTTCGTGCGTTCGACGGAGACTTTGAAGCCGGCTTCTTCGAACCATTTGAGGATGTAATCCTTTTCCGTGACAAGCTGTCCGCTAATAATAAGTTCACCGCCTTCGGCGAGCAAATCTTCGATGTCATCGCGCAACGGCCAAAGCTCGCTGCGGATCATGTTGCAGAGAATCACGTCGAACTTTGTTCCATCCTTGAACGCATCCAAAAATCCGAGCACGCAGTCACTTTCGCCAAAGCCATTACGTTCAAAGTTTTCAGCAATGCAAGGAATCGTGAGCGGGTCGATTTCCGTACCCACAGCCAGGCTAGCGCCCTTGCGACGCGCAAACATCGCCAAGATACCCGTTCCCGTACCAATGTCGAGAACCGTCTTGCCGTTAAAATCAATATTTTCCATCAACGCGGCACAGCTACTCGTCGTCTCGTGCTCGCCCGTACCAAAAGCAGTCTTCGCTTCGAGTTCAAGCACAACCGCATCCGGATCTTCCGGCGCAAATTCCACCCAAGGCGGACGCACCCAAAGATGCTCGCTCACAGCCACCGGCTGCGCACGGTCGCGCCACCACTTGTCCCAATCCTTTGCAGGCTCTTCCGTCACCGTGAAGTTGTACTGAGGAAATTCCTCCACGATGCGGTCGCGTTCAGCCTTGTCGCCCGTGTAAAAACAGAACTCCGTGCGACCTTCCGTCACCGGATCCAGTTCTTCCAACGTAGCCACGCCCGCTTCGAAAAGCAGGTAGCTTGCAATTTCATATTCTTCATTGGGGCAGTTGCCCTGAGCCTTGTACCAAGTATCGATTTTCTGCATACTTAAAATTTATCAAAATATAAGTGACTAGTGGCTAGTGGTTAGTAAACAGGAATAGAAAAAAAGAAATATATTTAGGCAAACCAATTCGAACTTATGCTCTACATCCACCAATTCCCCGACTGGACGCGATTCCGCTTCGACTCCCCCAAGGTGCTCAACGCGCTTGGGCAAACGCGACTCGCCGAAGGAAAACTCATCGGGATCATGCAAATCTGTGGACTCAAGGACATCGAAGCAAAACTCATCGCCGACGACATCGTCGCCAACTACGCCATTGACGGCTACACGCTCGACGCGGCGAAAGTCCTCACCGAAGTGGAACTCAAAAGCAAGAGCAACGAAAATTACATCAAGAACTACATCGGCGCCATACAGAACGCGGCAGCGCCCCTGACCGAAGAAAGACTCTTCAACTGGCACGCCGCCATGGGTCAGAACAAAGTCAAGCACTACCGCGAAACGCCCAGCGAAGTACAGACAACATTAGACGAAAAGACGCTCCACTTTGTAGGCCCGAATCCAGAACGCCTCCAAAGCGAAATGGAAAGCTTTATCTCGTGGTTCGAAAAATCGAACATGGACGGAGTCATCAAAGCCGCCATCGCGCACTTTTGGTTCTTGACCATCCGCCCCTTCGCCGATGCCAACGGCAGAATCGCCCGTGCCATCACCGCGATGCAACTCGCCCGCGCCGAAAGCACAACGCATTGCCAATACGCGCTGAACAAGCAAATCAGCGACAACAAAGCCGACTACTTCAAAATTCTCTCGCGCACGCAAGCCGCGAGCGGCGACCTCACCGAATGGATTCTGTGGTTTCTGCAAATGATGCGCCAAGCCATCAAGGA
>CAMZFJ010000257.1 GCA_947306025.1 uncultured Fibrobacter sp. | reverse complement strand
CCGCGGGCACCGCTCGTACCAAACGCCACCCCGGACTGTTTCATAACATCTTGCATAGCAACGGACATAGAAAACCTCTGTTTAGTGATTAGTGGTTAGTGGCTAGTGATTAGGATTGCAAATTTCAAAATCCTAAAACGCCACTAAAACCGCCAAATGTTTTTACAAAGGACAAGATAGAAAAAGCATGGAGATGCCTAGAGGCGTCCGCCCCATAATTGTATTACTTAGCGTTTTATCCAGGGGGGTTAAATCAACTTGCGGTCTTTGAGATCGTCCATAATCCAACTGGGCATCCACTTTTCAAGTTTTTTATATTCAGCGTCCTTGAGTTTGTTACGTTGTTCACTAGCTTTGGTCTCGTTGCCAGCATCATGGTAAATGCGGATTAGATTCAATACCGAGCACCAGTATCGAATGGATTTCCCGGTACGGGCGAGATAATCGGCGGCGCTTTTCTCGTAGGCTGCGGCTGCTTCGTCATAGCGTTTGAGTCTGTAGAGCATGTCCGCCTTGATCTGGAACATAATCGGATGGTTCGGAGCTTTTTTAAGCCCGAGTTCAGCAAGTTCCAGGCCCTTTTGATAATCCTTACGATCAAAGTATATCCAGATGAGCGGCGTCAAGAACAGCGGCCAAAAACGCTTCGACTTGAGAGATGCCTCGTCGAGCACTTGAAGATACGTCTTGCGATTATCCGATTTGAACGGAAGCCAAACTAAGCTATTGTCTATAAAGTAAGCATAAACAGCATAAAATGCTTGTGACTCCAAATCCGAAGACTTTTCGAACAACTTTGCAGCCGAACGCGTTTGCAAAGCGCCCTTGATGGCATGGCCAGTTTCCAAAAGAACATACCCGATTTCATAATTACGGAGAGCATCCCAAAGCCCTTCGAGCTTACAAGATTTCAAATTCTTAGCAGCCGCCTTTATCGAGGCTGTATCGCCTTTATCATCGTACAGGCTTACACCAATGATGCCTTGAAAAAGGCAGCCCACACCATCGTTTTCAAGGCGGAGCTTACGCGCCAAATTGAACGCCTCGACATAGTCGAGTTCCATCGTCTTTTGAGTAATCTGTTCTGCGAGTGCATTTTGCGACGGTGAAAGCGCAAAAGAAAGCCCATCGGCAAAAGCCACGCCGCATACCAAAAAACACGTTATGATTATTCTCGAAAACATTGATTCCAATTTACAAACTTTTGACGTTGCGCACCACACGCAAGCGTCAACACCATTTTCTATATTCGGCATCATGGATAGAGCACGCCGCCGCAAATTTGGACAAAACTTTTTGGATGTCGAAACCGCCACCGCCATCGCAGGCGATTTACCCGCCGAAGCCGGTGAATTCGTCCTTGAAATAGGGCCTGGTCACGGTGCGCTTACCGAACACCTGCTCAACCGCGGGCTAGAACTTACCGCCGTCGAAATCGACGAGCAATGCGTCGAAGTCTTGAAAGAAAAATTCAAGGACTACAAGAACTTCAACATTGTCAACATCGACTTTTTAAAGTTCGACTTGCAAGCGTTTTTGGATGCACACGAAAAGCCGTGGGTCACGGGCAACTTACCGTACAACGTAAGCACTGCGATTATTGCAGGCCTCATGCCGCGATTGCATTTGACCAAGGGCTTTATGGGAATGGTGCAGCTCGAAGTTGCCGAACGCATTTGCGCCGAACCTTGCTCCAGCAATTACGGAAGCCTTTCCGTACTCGTTTCTGCTTTTGCGAACACACAAATTTTACGCAAGATTGGGCCAGAACATTTTACGCCAAAGCCGAATGTCGATAGCGCCACGATGCTCTTGACTCCGCGCGAAGACGCGCTCCAGGCGCCCGACGGATTCTTTGACTTTGTCCGTACCGCATTCACGCAAAAGCGAAAGACACTCGCGAATTCCTTCGGCAGGAATTACGACAAGAAGAAAATCCAGAGCACGATTGAACTTTTGGACTGGCCCACCACCATCCGCGCCGAAGAACTCAGCCCTGAGCAATTCCTGAATTTCTATAAGGCGTTTAAAAGCTCTACATGAAAATCAAAATCGTCATCGACAATATCAGCGGTTCCGCTTGCAACACCAGCTCGGCAGAAGAATCGCCAAAGCAACTGGATGGTGAATGGGGACTTTGCGTCTACACCGAATTCAACGGCAAACGCATTTTGCTCGACACGGGAGCCTCAGCACTCTTCGCCAAGAACGCCGCCGACATGAACATCGACCTTGCCGCAATTGATGCGGGCGTCTTGAGCCACGCGCACTACGACCACGCAAACGGCATGCAGGAATTCTTCGACAAGAACGACCACGCCAAATTCTACTTGCGCGAATCTGCTGGCGAAAACTGCTACCACAGCTATAAAGTTTTCAAGTTCTTCACGTATCAAAAATACATCGGCATCCGCAAAGGCACTCTCAAGCGAAACGCCGACCGCATTGAATTCGTCAACGGAGACGTTGAAATTTTCCCGGGAGTCACACTCGTCGGCCACAAGACTCCAAACCTCGACGAAATCGGCAAACGCGCCCACATGTGCGTCAAGGAAAACGGCAAGTACCGCGATGACAGTTTCGACCACGAACAAAGTCTAGTTTTCGATACGCCCAAGGGACTCTTCGTCATGAACAGTTGCAGCCACGGCGGCGCCGACAACATCGTCAAGGAAATCGAAGCCACTTTTCCCGGCAAGCAAATCTACGCCATCCTCGGCGGATTCCATCTTTTCCGTACATCCGATGACCGCGTCAAAGCATTCGCCGAACGCCTCCGCGATTTGAACGTGCAAAAAATCTATACCGGCCATTGCACTGGCCAGCGCGCTTACGAAATACTGCACGAAGCGCTCGGCGACAAAGTCGCCCAAATGCACACCGGCATGGAAATTGAAGTGTAATTACACTGGATTATTTATCGACTTGCTGTAATCGCGTTCGCTAAACAAAGCCTTTCCTGCAAAAGCGGGAATATTCTTTATGTTTTTCGTCTAAAAAAATTAAATAACATTTTTTTTCTAATTTGACTACATCAAACAAACATTTATCAATATGAGATTTCAAATGAAAAAAATTTTTGCAGTTTTACTCATTCTCTGTGCAGCCACCCTTTCCTTTGCACAGGGCCAAGCGCACAAACTCACCATGGACAGAGGATTTTTCTCAACGGACTACACCATCGACGGCCAAGATGTCGATGGTGACGCATTCGAACAAGAACTTGCCAAAGTTCCAGAAGCCATCAGCAAATGGAACACAGGTAATACGATGAGATACGTTTCTTGGGGTGCAGCGTTCGGTGGCGGATTTCTGTTGGGCTACGGAATTGCAGAAGGTTCCGGCTACCAAGCTCCAGAAAGCTACAAAATAAAAGTACTCGCTGGTGGAGTAATCATTGTCGCCGCATTAATTGTCGAACACATCGGCAATTCCAAGAAAGACGACGCCGTCGATATCTACAATCAAAAAATCGGAACCATCACAAGCAACAACTCGTTCAGCATGGGAATAGTCCCGACTGAACAAGGCGGCATCGCCCTCGCGTTCAACTTCTAGATAAAATAACAATTAAAATAATTACGCAAAAATCTTCGTCGAAAAACGACAAACCCTATCGCCACAACGATAGGGTTTTGAATTTGTAGTAAAGGAAAGAGCTAAATTACACCGGATTGTTCACCGGTTTGCTGTAATCGCGTTCGCCAAACAAAGCCGTACCCACGCGAATCATCGTAGAACCTTCTTCGATGGCAACTTCCAAATCGCCCGTCATGCCCATCGAAAGCTGATCGAACGCAGCAAAGGCGCCACCCTTCGCAAGGAACTTGTCGCGCAGCCCGCGCAAGAACGCAAAGCATTCGCGGGAATCTTCGGCAACGCCCGTATTCTTTCCGATTGTCATGAGGCCGCGGAAACGCAAATGCGGGAAGTTTTCGCTCTTGCCATCCACAGCCGCACCCGCACGCTTTTCCAAATCTTCGAGGAAAGCTTCCGCCGAATGCACATCGAGGCCGCTCTTCGTTTCTTCTTCGCCAGCGTTCACCTGGAAAAGAATGTCGAGAACCTTATTGTGTTCCGCACAAACTTTCTCTAACTTCTGAACCGCTTCGATGCTTGCGATAGAATGGATGCAGTCAGCCACAAGCGCCGCCTTCTTGAGCTTGTTACTTTGCACAG
>CAMZFJ010000256.1 GCA_947306025.1 uncultured Fibrobacter sp. | reverse complement strand
GTCGTGATGATGATGTTCTTCGGTCCCTGAGCCTGTCGAAGGGTCGTCGTGATTGTGGTGATGATGTTCATCATGATCATCGTCATCGTCTTCATCGTGGTTGTCGTGATCCATGCCGTTCAAGCGGATGGCCCAAGCGCTGGATTCGGCGACCTTGCCGAAATCGAACTGCTTCGTGTCGAGAATTTCCTTCATGTCGACCTTGCCGTAGTTCGTTTCGATCATCTTGGCGGTCGGCTGCAAAGCCTTTACGACAGCCTTCACGTGTTCCAAGTCTTGCTTGTTCAGGCAATCGACTTTGTTCAAAAGAATCGTGTTGCAGAATTCAATCTGCTGGATGAGCAGGTTTGCAATATCGTCTTCTTCGAGGTCTTCTTCGAGGAGCTTCTGGCCACCGGCGAATTCGTCGGCGAGGCGCATCACGTCTACGACGGCCACAATGTTGTCGAGGTGGCAGGCGAGGCGCTGGCCGTTACGGCCCATCAGCTGGCTTCCGGCGGCGCAAATGGTCTGTGCTATAGGAATCGGTTCGCAAATACCGCTAGCTTCGATAAGGATGTAGTCGAACTTGCCCATTTCGAGGAGTTCGGCAATTTGTTCGAGAAGGTCCGTTTTGAGGGAACAGCAAATGCAGCCGTTCGAAAGCGGGACAACCTTGCCCGAGTCTTCTTTAGTGATGTTTCCGCCCTTTTCAATCAAGGTCTGGTCGATATTCACTTCGCCAATGTCATTGACGATGACGGCGACGTGGTAGCCTTGCTGGTTGTTGAGAACGTAGTTGAGGAGGGTGGTTTTGCCGGCTCCCAGGTAACCGGTGAGGAGCGTTATAGGTACTGATTTCATGCGTGTAAATTTACTAAAAAAAGCAATTTTGGGCAATTAGGCCTGAAATCGCTTGTGAATTGATACGACTCTGTGACCTTAATACTATTAATTCGTTATATTCCAAATCGGACTATTAAACATCTTGCCAGTATGTTAACTTTTTGTTACCTTTGTTTTTAGGGATTGAAGCGAGGGCTTTTGAGCCGAGTTTTATTCCAAAATGAACTGCTTTTGATGTCTGTCCTTTGGGGGACGGGAGGTTGTAGCCACGTAGGCTAAGTCTCAAAATTGAACTCAGTTCTGGGCGTCCGTTGTGGGGCGCCTTTTTTGTCTGGTGATTTTTGAATATGGGGGTAATCCCCGAAAAAATCGAAAAATATGGAAACTATAGTTTGCACTATTTTTTGGACATATTCATAAAATTGGAAAATGCGATATGACATTGATGTCATCCAAAAAGCTGAAATTGAACTTTTAGCACAGATGCAGGGAGCGACTTCTTTAACCAAGAAGAGGCTATCATTAGATAGCGGTATTAGTCGTCAGCATCTTGGACTTATCGCCAAAGGCAAACGCAATTTTTCTCTCAAATCTTTCTGTGACCTAGCCGATGCTTTCGGGTGTACTGCAACCGAACTCATGGCAAAACTCGAAGAAATTATGATGGAGCTGGTGAAACTCCAAGTTCCAATGGCTGCAGACAAATCCAAAGGTTTGAATTACATCAAAAAGAATGCGTCCAGCGGAAATTCTCCAAAGAATCCGAAATATTTGAAAGACGGAAACAAGCTATAAAGAGCGTTTGGGGCAATAAAAAAGCCCGCCGCAGCGGGCTAGCTTATGAAAAGTAACTGGATCCTTCCCTTTTACAGGGTCAGGATGACGTAAGAAGTTTTCGGCTCCTTCCTGGATGACACTGCACTAAGTTCTAGTAACTAATAACTAGTAACTAGTAACTCGGCAACGCCGCTATCTCACCTTATTCGCGCGTTCGAGTTCGCGAGCGTTGATGATGAGCATCTGCAGACGGTTCTCGATGTTTGCAAAACTGGTATCCGGATCGTAGTCCAAACTCAGGATTTGCACGTGCGGGCAACGTTCCTTCACGGCCTTCGTGAGGCCACGGCCACTGATGTGGTTCGCGAGGCAGGCGAACGGCTGCACAATGATGAAGCTGTTGATGCCGTGCTTCGAGTTGTAAAGGATTTCTGCCGGGATGAGCCAGCCTTCGCCCGTGTTGTACGTCGGGTCGATAATGCCGTCGATGTAGTTCACGAGTTCAAAGCAATCCGCATGGTGTTCGTAGAGTTTGAACGACTGCATGACCTTCTTGGCTGTTTCTGCAGCGTGCGCAAAGAGCTTTGATGTGACGCCGCCTTCGAGGCGGTCTGCAATCGGGTTCGCCGAGAATCCGCGCCTGATCTTTTCGGCACGGACCACTTCGTCGACGCGGAAGAAGTCCATCATGCCCGGGAGGTAAACTTCCATGCCGTTATCCATCAAGTAATCTTCGACATGTCCGTTTGCGCTCGGGTGGTAGTTCATGAGGATTTCGCCAAGCACGGCAACGCGCGGCTTGCGAATGCCCTTCTGGCGGGCTTCCGTGATTTCAACCTTGTTGAATTCGTCGATGCACTGGCGCAGCATTTCGACAAGGCGCTTAGCAGAGCCGAGCTCCGTTTTCTTGAGCGTTGCTGCGGTCTTCATCAGTTCCGGCATCCACTTGCTATAAATCTTCTTGGATTCGCCCTTGTTGATTTCGTAGGGGCGGAGCGCGCGGTATGCCGTTTCGATGGCGTCCATGAAGGCAAGGCCCCAAAGCGTATGGAGACGGAAGTCCAACCCGAGCTGGAATCCCGGATGCATGCCTGTGGTATCAAGACCCGTCGTGATGATGGAAACGTCCTTGTAGCCCGCTTCGTCAAGTGCTTTACGGCCAAGCACGGAGTACTGCACGGCGCGGCAGTTTTCGCAGTTCTTGGCTAAGCACATCGAAACTTCAGTTTGAGGAACGTTCGGGTGTTCTTCGAGCCACTTGAGGCATTCGCCGATGTTGATCTGGCAGGGGAAGCAAATGTCGTTGTGCACGTACTTCTTGCCAAGTTCAATAGCGCGCTTGTCTGCAACCGGGAGGTAATCCGAGAGGTAACCCTTGCCCTGGATGTAGCTACTTGCAAGGATTGCAAATGCAGGCGAAAGGTTCGGCGTCAAGATGATTCGTTTGTTCTTATCGCTAGCGACGAACGGCGTATGGAATTGCGGTTCGTTTGAAGGCTGCTTGTCAGGCAAGTTTGCTGCACGGCGGGCCTTCACGGTTTCGATAAAGCTCTTGATGCGGATGCCGACCGGGCCGCGGGCGTCGCCTTCGTCGAGCTTGAGCATGAGCATTTCCTTGTTGGAATCGCGGTGCATCATGCGCATCATTTCGTCGGTCAACACGGAGTCGTGTCCGCAACCGAAGCTCACGATTTGGGCGAGTTCCACATGCGGGTCTCTCGAAGCGATCATCGTTGCACCGAGCATACGCAAGTGGAATGTGTTCTTCATTTCCATGCGGGTGTGGCTCGGCACATCCTGGTCGTACACGCCCGGGAGCGATTCGGTGGTGAGCACCGGAATGCCCATGGCGGTAAAGTGGCTTGCAATGTTGTGGTTGATGAGCAAGTCGGCATGGTAGGGGCGGCCTGCAATCACCACGGCAAAACTGTTGTTTGCCTTCACGTCGTCGAGAATCTTCTGGCCTTCTTCGAGGAGTGTGGTGCGGTAATTATTAAGAGCCTTTTCGCCTTCGGTCACCGCCTTGTCCAAAGTCTTGCGATCGATGTTCCAGTTGTCGTGGAACCAGTCAATGGTCTGGCTTCTGCGGAGCTTCGTGTTTGCCCAGTGGAAAATCGGCTGGTCCATCGGGATGCCGTAATTCTTTTCGGGTTCGTCCGTGTTCTGGCAAATGTTCGGGTAGCCTTGTACTACCGGGCAGACCGTTGTGGCGTTAAACTTGGTGTGGTCGCTGGGGAGTGAAATCATCATCGGGAAGAAAATGCGATCGACCTTCTTTTCGATGAGGCTCAGCACATGGCCATGGACGAGCTTGGCCGGGAAGCAGACGGTGTCGCTGGGCACGCTGTGGAGGCCTGCTTCGAACATCTTGTAGTCGCTCTGGCGGCTTACGACAACTGTGTAACCGAGGGCCGTGAAGAAAGCTTTCCAGTAGGGGAGGCTGTTCCAGAATTCGAGCACGCGCGGGATGCCGATGGTCTTTCCGTTCTGCGGCAAGAGAATCTGCGGAGCGTAGTCCTTAACCAAAAGCTGGTTCGTGCGCTTGATCATGTCCGGCACGGCCTGCATCTTCTTGTTGATTT
>CAMZFJ010000255.1 GCA_947306025.1 uncultured Fibrobacter sp. | reverse complement strand
AAGGCAATTACGGTGGTAAGGGGTCTGATACGCACAAGTCTGCCGTTGTCGGCGACACCGTTGGCGATCCGTTCAAGGATACCGCAGGCCCTTCACTCAACATTCTCATTAAGCTCATGACGATGGTGAGTGTCGTGTTTGCTGGCGTTATCGTTGGCTTTGGGAACATGCTTTAAGCGGCTTCGCCGCTGTTTTGAGTTCGAAGTTACTAGTTACTAGATTGCTTAAATCATGAAGCATTTTCACTTAAGTTCACTAGTAACTAATAACTAGTAACTGCACCGTAGGTGCTTAGTAACTATTTACTATATTCTCCCGTAAGAGGTATTTCCATGAAAGTTTTAGTGACGGGTGTTGGTGGCCAGTTGGGTCACGATGTAATGAATGAACTTGCAAAGCGCGGTTACGAAGGTGTTGGTAGCGATATTGCTCCTGCATATTCTGGAGTGGCCGATGGCAGTGCCGTGACCACGATGCCGTATGTTTCGATGGATATTACGAATGCGGCTGCCGTTGCTGAAACAATCAAGAGTGTTAGTCCCGATGTGATTGTGCATTGCGCTGCCTGGACTGCTGTGGACCTTGCCGAAGACGAAGACAAAAAAGCTAAGGTCTTTGCGATTAATGCCGAAGGTACAGAAAACATCGCTCGCGTTGCAAAAGAAATCGATGCGAAGATGGTTTACATCAGTACGGACTATGTGTTTAATGGTCGTGGCACAGCGCCGTGGAAACCGGATTGCAAGGATTACGAACCGCTCAACGTTTATGGCGAATCCAAGCTCAAGGGCGAACTTGCCGTAAGCGGCACGCTTGAAAAGTATTTCATTGTGCGTATCGCTTGGGTGTTCGGCCTCAATGGCAAGAACTTCATCAAGACGATGCTTAAGGTGGGCGAGTCTCACGATACTGTTCGTGTTGTTTACGACCAAATCGGAACGCCGACTTACACGCTCGACTTGAGCCGCTTGCTCGTGGATATGATTGAAACGGACAAGTACGGCTACTATCATGCTACGAACGAAGGCGGGTTCATCAGCTGGTACGAATTCACCAAGGAAATTTACAAGCAGGCTGGTCTCCCGACGAAGGTGTTGCCGGTGACGACTGCTGAATATGGACTTTCAAAAGCCGCGCGTCCGTTCAACAGCCGCCTCGACAAGAGCAAGCTTGTGGAAGCCGGTTTCAAGCCGCTCCCGACATGGCAAGATGCCCTTGGCCGCTACCTCAAGGAAATTGGGGTTATTGCTTAACGCTTTGGTCTTAGTGCCGGAGGTGGCGGTTACAACACAAGATGCCATGACGGTGCGCGCATGGCATGCTACGATTTGTCATCCTCGCGTTGGCGGGGATCCATTAAGTTCTACGAGAATCTTTCGTACAAGGAGTCTCGTTCCACCGGAACGAGGCCTTCTTGTGTTATGAGGCTCTTCATGCGTTCCGGGCTCATGCCTACGGGAACTGTGGCGCCTGCGGCATGCGTAATCTTCTCTTCGATAATCGTGCCGTCTAAATCCGATGCGCCCGCGTGGAGCGCTTTCATGGCGGTCTCGATGCCCATCTGGATCCAATAAGCCTTGATGTGCGGGAAGTTGTCTAAGAACAAACGCGAAACCGCAACCGTGCGCAAAATGTCTTCTTCGCTTGTGATGTTCGGAACGATTTGATGGAGCGCGTTGTGTTCCGGATGGTACACGAGTGGAATGAATGCAAAAAATCCCGGAGCTTCGTCTTGCAAGTCGCGGAGCATCTTCATGTGCGCAATGCGGTCTTCAATCTTTTCGATGTGGCCAAAAAGCATGGTTGCATTTGTCGGGATGCCGAGCTTGTGTGCAGCGCGATGGACAGCAAGCCATTCTTCGCCAGTTTCCTTGCCCGGGCAAATCTTATCGCGGACACTTTGTACTAAAATTTCGGCACCGCCACCGGGGAGTGCGTCAAGTCCTGCGTCCTTGAGCGTTGCCATAATCTGCTCGGGCGATTGTCCGGAGATTTTGGCGAAGTGGCAAATCTCTACTGCGGTAAAAGCCTTCAAATTGGCAGACGGAAATTCTTTGCGGAGCTTGCGCAACATTTCGATGTAGTAATCGAATGGATGGTCGGGATGAAGCCCGCCAACAATGTGCAATTCGCGGGCGCCTTTGCTGATGGCTTCGGCGGCCTTGTCGCGGATGGTCTCATAATTCCAGTCGTAAGCAGTCGGGCTGTCTTTTTTGATGCGGCTGAACGCGCAGAATTTGCAGTGCAGTACGCACACGTTCGTGTAGTTGATTTGGCGATTGTTCACCCAGTAAACGGACTTGCCATGGCGTGCTTCTTTTTCGGCATTTGCGCGGGCGCAAAGTTCGTTGAGCGGAGCATTCAAAAATAAATCGAGAGCTTCTTGTTCTGTAAGGCGAGACATGCGATAAATATAGTTATTAGTAGGAAGTAGGCAGTAGGAAGTAGAAAAGAGACGGTGGGCGGAATAATATCATTGCGCAAGCGTGTTCCTGCATCTCTCGGCTCTGATGTCATTCTTGACCTTGTCATTCTCGACCGAAGGGAGGGAATCCATACAATTTATTTAAAGCAACAATCCAAGCCGAAGGTCTAGAGCAATATTCTAGTAGCTATAAACTAGCCTGAAGGGCCAAGTAATATGCATAAAACAAAAAGACGCAGATTTCAATCTGCGTCTTTTTAGTAGCGGGGGCAGGACTTGAACGCTGCGACCTTCGGGTTATGAGCCCGACGAGCTACCAACTGCTCCACCCCGCGTCGAGGTTGTCCCATATATAGAAAATAATAATAGATTTGGCAAGAGTCAATAGCCGATTAAAAGTCAGAGTAAGTTTTTTTTATGCTTTTTTCGTCGAATTTCGCCAAAACAACAATCAATTCTTGTTACACGAACTTTTTCAAAATGTGTTTGCTGGCGTAGAAATAATCAATTCCGCTGATGAGTGTAATGGCTGTTATGATGCCCATCACAACGACAGGAAATTGCGGCCAAATACTTTCGAAACCTGGAATCAATGCGCGCACTGGATCGATGGCTCCAAGGAGAATGGCGACAATGCCAATACCTTGCAATGCGGTTTTCCATTTGCCACTGCGGCGTGCAGGCATAATGAGCCCTTCGCTTGCAGCAAGCGTTCTGAGCGTTTCCACGCTAGATTCACGGAAGTAAATCAAGGCGACCATCCACACCGAAGCATAGCCCGTTGCGATAAAGCACATGAAAATGGTCATGTTCGAAATCTTGTCGCTGAACGGGTCCAGGTATTTGCCGAGCGTGCTCACTTCGCCCATGGAACGTGCCAGTTTGCCGTCCAGGTAATCGGTAAGCATGAATCCGAGAACCATTATAAGAGCGAGTATTTTAAAGACAATGCTATTGTTGCTGTAGTCCAAGTCGTTATCGTAGAAAAACACCCAAAGGAAAAATGGAGTGAGCACAATGCGGCTCATGGTCAGTTGGCTTGCAATCGAGAGCGGTTTGCGATGCGCCGGGTCGCGGTAATACCAGTATGCGTATGCAGCGGTAGAGGCTGCAATCAGCAAAATGGAAACGACCATCATAATTTGTTGCAAATTTTCGATGTTCAACAAATAGACGCCCATCGTGATTGTCACGGAGAGATTCGCAAGTTTGCTCCAGCGGCGTTTGCGGGGGAGTTGCTTCCCTTCGCGTAACACTCCAAGCGAAAATAGCGTGTGTGCAATGAGTCGCCCGAGCAAAACTGCGCAACCGACACCTAAGATTTTTTCAACGCTTTCGTTTTGGAGCAGGTCGCGGGCAAAAATACTTGTCATCACGATAAACTGTAAAAAACCGTCAATCGTGTTGAGCCAAAGTCTGTAATAGGGCTTTTCAATTTCCTGACTCTTGAGCTGGAATAAGTTCACCCATCCCATGATGAGTGCAATGCCTACGAAGGAACATGCCATCGTGGTCCAGCCTTCCCAAATGAAGATGATAACGCAAACAAAGACGAGTGCTCGCAAGACACTCCATACGCGCGAACGTAAACGAACATCAGACGTATTTTCTTGTTCTGTCATTAGTTATTCTCCAACAGTTGCTTTGCATGAGTGCGGACCGTTTCCGACGAACCACCTAACATTCTAGCAATTTCTTCAATGCGACCGTTCTTGTCGAGATCAATAATAGACGTAAAAGTCCTTCCATCAACTTCTTTTT
>CAMZFJ010000254.1 GCA_947306025.1 uncultured Fibrobacter sp. | reverse complement strand
CAATCGCAGGCGCCTTGATGTAGCCAATGCCGCCGCCACCGCCATCCGGGAACACGATGTAGAACGTACCGTTATGGACTGCAATGCCAGAGGCCCAAATGTCGTTAATACCGCTCACCTTACGGGCATCGTAAATGATGCCGTAGTCGGTCCAGTTCTGCATATCCCTACTGCGGAATGCATAAAGGGCGTAAATCTTGTAGCCATCGGAATTGTACGGAGCCGGGTCATCGGAGTCCGTGATGATGTAGAAGTAATCATCGTCGGCAGCGGCACCCGGGTCAGCCAGGTAATGGTAAGTAGAAATTGGGTTATCGGCAAGCGCGCTTACACCAAAGCCCGCCAGCAAGCCAAACATTGTCACATTCTTAAGCAGTTTCATAACACTCCTCAGGATGGTCCCACACACAATCATCCCATTTACTTTAAAGATATTCTCAAAAAAGAAAAATGAATCTGCGGAATATCACAGGTTCATTGATAAAATGTCAACAGAGAAGTAGGCAGTAGGAAGTAAACCGTAGGAAGTAAAAGTTACTAGTTCTGAGTTACTAGATGGGAGACAGGAGTCATTCTCCGTCAGGAGAATCCATACACTATCGCAAGAAGCTATTAGCAGTTGGTACTTGAGCGTTCGCGCGGTCTAACCTTGCATGGACAATGGCTGAGGCTAAGAGCAGGGCGGAACCTGTCCATACATAGTCATAAGAACCGTATGGATCCTCGCTAAGCGAGGATGACTTTTTTGCGGTTTAGAATCAATCCTACCTCGTCGTGCGCACCTTTGCCATCATGCCGTTTGCACGGTTGCGGATGATGCACACGCCCTGCACCTTCTTAGCTTGAGCACCATCACGCCAAAGGTTCTTCGCTTCGGCCATGTTGTGCGCCGTGATGCTAGTCACCTTCTTGCCGGTCAAGTCGAACACGTCGAAGCTCTTGAGAGAGGTCGTTTCCAAGCGGAATCCCTTATGGAGTGCAATCGTCTCGTCGTCCGGGTCTTTTGCATCCTTGCCCGCTGCAAACTGAATGTAGTCGATGTCCATCCAGTCGCCGGTCACGGTAAAGCGGAGGATATGCTTGCCAGCCGGGAGCTTCACGTTTGCCTTCACCTTGCTGTAGTCGTCATAATTTTCTTCGCCATCGTTCTTCGGGACGGCAATCGATTCCGTAATGTCATCACCATCAATGGAGAGTTTAAAACCAGAGGTCGCATTGGCAGAAGCCACCGCCGCAAACATCGTGTAGTCGCCATCCTTTTCGACATTCACAGTGTATTCGAGCCATTCATCCGTCTGATTGTAACCGACAACGTAGCCCGTAGCCTTCTTGTAGATATCGACGCCTGTGCCTTCGCGGTAGCTCTTGCCGCCATTGCTTTCGGCACCGTGATCATCGGAATCTTTTTCAGAGTAAGAATCGTTACCAGCGCCATAGCCCGGCTCATCGAAGTCTTCCATTTCGATCTTGCCCGGGATTGCCCAAGCCTTGCCGCCAAACGGAGTCTGCGGTTCAGGTTCGCGCTTCGTGCCCTGGAATTCCCATTCGAGAATGCCCATGGTCGAATCCTTGGAGCCCTTGAACACGAAGAACAACTGATCGACAACGCCGGTAAGGCCGGTCATTTCGCAATCGTTATCGGCAAAGGTCATGTTGTTGCTGGTCTTTGCAATCTTGCAAGTTCCAGCCAACGTACCGCTAGCGCTACCCTTATGGATTTCAATCGTGTTGCCATCGGCTACGCTTGCAGCCTTAATGCGGAGGTTCTGAGCGCCGTTACCAAAGTCCACGCCCGAAACACGAATCCAAGATTCACTACGGCTCGTGAGCGGCAACAGCACGTGCTTCACCGGCTGACCCTTAGTCCAGTCGGTACGGCTACGGATATTCATCTGCTTGGAGCTGGTCGTTGCCTTGTAAGTTCTGTACGGGTCAAAGTTCTTGATTTGCTTCGGGCCTTCACGAGTGAAGGTCAGCTTGTTCATCTTGTCGCCATTCCAGGTGAGTTCATCGATGGACACGCTTCTGTGGTTTTCGTAGTTCGGATTTTCGGAACGCACGCCCGCCTGAGTCGTTGCAGCCGGGTGGTTGTCAGAAGTCACCAAGCGACGATCGTGGTAAACAGCGTACCACTTGTCCTTGAACGGAGCAAAGCCCTGGTGGTTGTTTCCGCCTTCGCCGTGCGCATCAGGCACGGAGCCAATTCCCGGAATGACTGTACCCACAAAGGTATAAGGACCCCAAATATTGTTAGACATACCATAGTCAATCACCTGGCTACGGTTGTTGAAGCTCAAGTAATAGGTGCTACCCTTCTTGTGCAAGTAAGGAGCTTCGAAGGAGTTCGGCAAAGAAACCTTCTTCAGGGAATTCTTGTCAAAAGTAATCTTGCCGTTGCTTTCGGTAAAACTGATAATGTCGAAGTTGTTGCCATACGGGCGGCTGGAACTTTCGCCACCACCGAAAATCACGTAACCCTTACCGTCGTCGTCAATCAAGATGCCCGGGTCAAAGCAATGCGCAATGCCGTCGCAGCCACCGATAAGGCTACCGCCACCCGCAATTCTATTGACGCCATGCGTTTCCTTAACAGGGTCGGTATAAGGGCCATCAATTGCAGGCGCCGTAATCATGCCCACGCCGCTTGCGCCATCAGGGTAAACAATATAGACCTTGCCATTCTTGACAGCAATGCCCGAGGCCCAAGTATTGTTCGGATAAGAGCCGAATTCGCGCTTGGAACGGAAGATCATGCCGTGGTCGGTCCAGTTCTTCATGTCTTCAGAAGTAAAAGCATAAAGACCGACAATGTCGTAGTTCCAGTTTGTCTGGTTGTTGTAGTCATCGACGTCGGTCAAGATGTAGAAGGTATCACCATCAGAGGCGCAAGAAGGGTCCGCCAAGTAATGGTAACTGGAAATCGGGTTATCGGCAAGCGAATTTACTCCAAAACCCGCAAGCAAGCCAAACATCGTAACGCCTTTAAGTATTCTCATAGCACTCCTTCGGACTAACCACACACCAGTCCATCTTTTTTATAAATCTATCTCCAAACACACAAAAAAACCTACGTGTAAACGCAGGTTCTATTGACAAAACGTCAAATTCTGTTACAACTAATCTTTTTTCTTTGCTATTGGAGCATAAGGATCAAAGATACCATAGCCAAAGACTTCGATATCGTCAATCCAGACTTCCGTGCCCATCTGGCCGAAGATGCTAAGTTTCGTGACACGGTCCTTAACTGCATCCCAACCGACGTTTCCGCCATTGCTATCTGCCGTATCCAACTTCGAAGGAACTACAGTATAGCGCGTCCAAACGGTATCCACCTCATAATGGACCCAGGCCTTGATATTTTCAGCACTCGTCACGGAATCATCATTAACGAACACGTCAAATGCAAATGAGACACGAGACTTTACAGAAGCACGAGCCCAGAACGTAATGGAATCCAGTTCGCTCATGTCCACAAAGCCACCAAGTTCATGACCGATGAGAGCCCAGTCCCATTCCGCCGCGGAATCGCGTTTGCAGACAAAGTGTACAGCAAGACCTTCACGGCCATGACCAGCAGATTCGGTATTCAACTTGACTTCTGCATTCTTGGAAGCAGTAGGCACCCACTGGGCAGCACCATTTTCAAAGTCATCAAAAACAAATTCCGTCTTGACGTATGCGGAATCGCCAAGGTAAAGACCGTCACCGGACTTCGAGCCAACGTCCGTCTCGATTTTGCCGTAAACGGTGACCGTATCATCGCTTGCTTCGTTGACAAAAGCAACAATTTCGACATTACCGTTCGGGAGTGCGTCAAATTCAAAGTAGCCGGTCGAATCCATCTGGACCTGGTAGTCAAGTCCCATCACGGAAACAGTTGCCGAACTGCGGACCAACTGCGGAAGACCCACGCGACCAGAGACCTTGAACGGCTTAGAAACATCAACGGTAAGGGAATCCTGTTCCTCGGATGCGTAAGAAATCTTAGCAAAGCCCTTCAAGGAATCATTACGGGCTTCAACTACATAAGATCCTAGCGGAACATCGGACAGAAGCACACGGCCCTGGTCGTCCGTTTCGAAGTGCAGTTGGTAAAGGGAATCAGCACCCAATTCGGATGCCCCCGGCAAATAAGATTCAGGGCGGACAATAACGTCCATACGTGCAGCAGGCGTGCCATCGGCCAATT
>CAMZFJ010000253.1 GCA_947306025.1 uncultured Fibrobacter sp. | reverse complement strand
GCCACGGCCCTTCGCGCCATTGAGCGTTTCACGCAAACCTTCAAACAGCGGTGCATGCAAGCCTTCCAAGACATCAGCGACCTTCGAAGCCTGCGAGAGAGAACGTCCCATTCCCGCGAGGTCACGGGCATTGGCACGACCGCTACCGACACGGCCCATCAAACGCTCCATATCGAGAATCGACGTCAAGGATTCCTTGAGTTCGTCAAGCGCCACAGGATTCTGGACAAGTTCACCCACCGCTTCTTCGCGTTCGCGGATGCGGTCCACGGCAATCAACGGATGGCTCACCCAGTCCTTGAGCGTACGCCCACCCATCGCCGTCACCGTAAAATCGAGCACCGAGCAAAGCGTGCTGGAATAATCGTCAGCATTCAGCGGACGCACCAATTCCAAATTGCGTAGCGTACTCGGATCCAGCGTCATGTAATCGTCCAAATTCAAAATCTCGAGCGTCGTAAAGTGCGACAGTTCGGACTTTTTCTGGTTGATCAAATACTGCAACAAAGCGCCCGTCACGGACGTTTCAAAAACGCGACCATCCAAGCCAAGGCCATCAAGCGCTTCGACCTTGAAGTGCGTAAAGAGCACATCTTTCGCCTGATCTTCTGCAAAAAGAATCGCCGGGAGTTCGGTCACCAAGACGTTTTCGGCCTTAATCAAGTCCATAATCGCCGAGGGGATTGTCGTCCCTTCGGGAATCACGATTTCCTTGGGCATGCGGCGGCTGAATTCGCATTCAAAAGCCTGCACACTGCTGCGGCACGTTGCCAAATAACCGGTCGTCACGTCCGCAATCGCAAATGCAGCCACATCTCCGTTTCCGCCCTTGCCATCGTCACTTGTCGCAGGCACGTAAGCGCAAAGGTAATTCGCTTCCTTGGCGTTGAGGTTTTCCTCGTTCATCGCCGTGCCGGCACTGATGATTTCAACGATGTCACGCTTGACAATGCCCTTCGCGAGTTTCGGGTCTTCGACCTGTTCGCAAATAGCAATGCGGTAGCCAGCGGCCACCATCTTGGGCACATAGCGTTCGGCAGCGTGGTGCGGGAACCCGCAAAGAGGAGTCGCGCCCGAAGCGCCGTTATTGCGGCTCGTGAGTGTAAGGCCTAAAATCTTCGATGCAATCACAGCGTCATCTTCGAAAAGTTCGAAGAAGTCGCCCATGCGGAAAAACAAAATGCAGCCAGGATTCTCTTTCTTAATTTCGTAGTATTGCTGCATTAACGGAGTAACGGCCATTAAGCATCTCCCATCGACAATTCAATTTGGTCCGTAGATTCTTCAAGCGGAGTCGGTTCTTCCGGAGCATTTTCCGGCTTGGCATATTGCGGCACCAAGGCACCCGCTTCCAAAAGTTCGCTGAATTCACGCAAGCGCGGCAAATCTTCCGGAATGCGGTTGATACCAAAGTATTTCAAAAATTCTTGCGTGGTCACGTACGTATAAGGGTTACCCACCGTTTCCGCACGTGCGCCCAACGTAATAAATCCCTTGTCGAGCAAGTTACGGATCGGACCATCCGCAGACGAAACGCCACGCACCTGTTCAATCGCGGCCTTGGTAATCGGCTGCTGGTACGCAATCACGGCAAGAGTTTCAAGCGCAGCCTGCGAAAGGCGTCTTGCGTTTGCTTCCGGGAAAAGCTTACGCACCCACGGATAATACTTTGCACGTGTTCTAAAGCGGTAACCGCCCGCCTGTTCCACAATTTCAAACGGAGACTGGATTTTGTTCAAGGAATCGTTGGCCGTAATCAGCGCATCAGCCACAGAACGCGCATCCAAGAAGTCCCCGAGAATTTCGCGGAGTTTCTTGAGCGTCACGACATCCGGAGATGCAAATACGAGCGCCTGGATAATGCGAGCCAAATCCTCCCGGCTTTCGACTTTCGGGAGTTCCGCCGATTCTTCGGCCAGTTCTTCGACATTCTGATCTTCAGCCATACGTTTGAACCTTTTATCTAAAACACTATCAAATTAGAAAACAACCAAGTCGTTCTTATGGATAAGTTCATCAGGAACATTCTTGCCCAAGATTTCGTGCACCTGAGCGGTCTTTTTGCGAAGCACAAGCTTGAGCGTTTCGCTATCGAAACCAGCGACACCGCGAGCTACAGGATTCTTCTTTTCATCAAGCACTTCAATCAAGTCGCCCTTGTCAAAGTGCTTTTGCACGGCAATCACGCCGACAGGCAACAGGCTCGAATGCTTTTCGCGCAAGGCCTTCACGCCACCTTCATCGACAATCACGCTTCCACGCGGCGTTGTGATAAAGCTGAGCCAACGCTGACGGCTATTGAGCTTTTTCTTGGAGCCAGCAAACAACGTTCCTGTTGCATTTTCAAAGAAAACCTGATGCGGGAGCACCTTCATACCGCTAGCGAGGAACGCATTCGCACCGCTCTTCGTCACATTGCGAATCGCTTCGAGTTTACTCCTCATGCCGCCCGTGCTCACAGCAGAACCCGCTTCACCGGGCTTTCCGGCGAGGGCGAGAATCGCAGGCGTAATTTCAGGAACAAAATTCAGCAAACGTGCATTCGGATTCTTCTTCGGATTATCGTCAAAGAGTCCATCTTCGTCCGTAAAAATCAAGAGCAAATCGGCATCCAAAAACAGCGCCACATCGCTCGAAAGTTTGTCGTTATCGCCCACCTTGATTTCGGCAACAGCAAGCGAGTCATTTTCGTTAATGATCGGCACAATCTTACGCGCAAGCATCGCCTTGATCGTGTTCTGCAAATTTTTGTAGCGAGTGCGATCGCGGAAGTCTTCTGCAGACAAAAGAATTTGACCAACGGAAAGTTGCACCCAGCGGAACATTTCGCGATAAGCGTACATGAGGTCAATCTGGCCCACGGCAGCGCAAGCCTGCTTTTCGGCAAGCACGGTCGGCTTTTGCGCATAGCCAAGTTCCGCCATACCCGTTCCCACAGCGCCACTTGTAACAATGACGACTTCCTTTCCGGCATCCATCAAGCGAGCCACGGAATCGGCGAGTTTTTGAATGTAACGCGTACGAACGCCGCCACGCTCGGAATCCACGAGAATACGGGAACCAATCTTTACCACCACGCGGCGGGCTTCATCGAGAATGTTCTTTCTTAATTCACTCATAATCTTTTCGCGGCTTCGCCGCAGTTGGCAGAACTTAGTTGGTAGAACTTAGAAAATCCAAATTATCTAAGTTCTAAGTTCTAAGTTCTAAGTTCTAAGATCAGCCCCTACTTACACACCACCAGGCGAATAGCATCGAGGCGGAGTTGCGGATTTGCAACAATTTTCTTGCGCTCCTGAACGTTCTTGCGGAGCTGCTTGAGAGCTTCGCTCGTGCCAGCCTTGCCTCGCATCGAAAGCAAATGGTTCATGCGCTGGTATTCCTGTTCCGAGCGCGCCTCCACAGCAGTCGCCGCTTCTTCCGCATACTTTTTCGCTTGTTCAGAAACAATCAAACGGGCCTTCGCCAAGCCATCTTTAGCAAAGTAACGGATTGTCATATCGACAGCGGCATTGCCCTGCGGCATGCCCACATCCTTGAGAGCTGCATTCGCAAGCGCCTCAAAACAACCGGACTGGTTTTCGCCCTTAGCATCCAAGAGCACCTTGAAGTACTTAGGTCCTGCGATATCGGCACAGCCCCATTCTTCGGACACAGGCAGTTCCACAGCAAAGTTGTACTGCATCATGAGCCCGCGCTTTCCAGAATTCGGCCAAATAGCACAAGCCACCGTTCCACGTCCCATGCCCGTTTCGTAATCGAACACGCCCTGTGCCAGCGGATGGTCCAAGCTGATAAATTCAATATCGTCATGCGTCATGGCGACATCGCGATCGAACGTCACCGTCATGCAAGTACCGCCATTCGTACGGCCATCGCCTTCCGAATCGCCGCCACCTTCGCCACACAAATCCGTCTGGCTGTTCACGCGGCCACCACCAGCGCTATACACGCCAGAGGCAAGTTCCGGCATACCCGGCACGGAGCCCGCTTCCACTTGCGGCCCCATCGTGATAAGGAAGCAACCCGGCACAGAACTCTTCTCGACATCGAGCCCGCGGTTCATCAAAGAATCAAACACGAGATTCTTGAGTTCCGGCTCAGCATCGAGTTCCCTAATTTCGTCCGTGATTTCCTTAGCCTTCTCAGGATTGCGGGAGTTGAATTCCAACAGGCGGTCACGACCGTTTTCAATATTCTTGCGCAT
>CAMZFJ010000252.1 GCA_947306025.1 uncultured Fibrobacter sp. | reverse complement strand
TTCGACCTCCTTTTTGAACGATTCCTGAACCCGGAACGTGTGTCCATGCCGGATATCGATACGGACTTTGCAGACCGTGACCGCGGCCGCGTGATCCAGTACGTGACGGACAAGTACGGCAAGGAGTGCGTGGGCCAGATTATTACCTACGGCATGCTCAAGTCGAAGGCCGTGATTACGGACGTGGCCCGCGTGCTCGGGATTCCGCCTGCCGAAGCGAAGGCCATTACGAAGCTCTTCCCGCAGCGCACGTTGAACTTTAGCTTAAAGCAAGCCTGGACGGGTAAAGACAAGAAGGGCAACAACCTCGAAGATGGTTACAGCCCGGAACCGTTGCAGGCAATGATTGGCAGCCGCGCAAGCTACCAGAACCTTTGGGACGTTGCTAAAAGACTTGAAGATTTGCCGCGCCAGACGGGCGTGCATGCTTGCGGCGTGGTGATTACGCCGACCCCGATTTACAACCTTGCGCCTTTGTATCGTGCCGCGCCCGAAGATACTCCGGTGGTGATGTACGATAAGCACTACGCCGAAGACATCGGGCTTTTGAAGATGGACTTCCTTGGGCTTATCAACTTGTCCATCATTCAAGATACGGTGAAGATGGTCGAACAGAACCGCAACATCAAGCTGGTGATGAACAAGATTCCGATTGATGACAAGGCGACGTTCGAACTTTTGGGCAAGGGCCTTACCACAACGGTGTTCCAGTTCGAATCTCCGGGTATGCAAAAGTACCTGCGCGAACTGAAGCCGACGCGAATCTTTGACCTTATCGCTATGAACGCCCTGTACCGACCGGGGCCGATTGACCAGATTCCGCACTTCATTGCACGTAAGAACGGCAAGGAAGAAATTGACTGCTACCATCCGGACTTGGAACAGGTGCTTGGCGAAACGTACGGCGTTATCGTGTACCAGGAACAGGTGATGAAGCTTGCCCAAATTTTGGGCGGTTACTCGCTGGGTGGCGCTGACAACATCCGCCGTATCATGGCTAAGAAGATGCCGGAAAAGATGGCGAAGCTCGAACCGGAGTTCTTCCAGAAGTGCTTGGACAAGGGCTACGACAAGGCCATGATTCAGAAGGTCTGGGACGCAGTGCTCCCGTTCTGCGGATACGCGTTCAACAAGAGCCACGCTGCAGCTTACGCTTACGTTGCTTACCAGACCGCCTACCTCAAGACGCATTACGGCCCGGAATACATGGCTGCCTCCATGACATCGAAGATGGGCAAGACCGAAGATACGGTGACCATCATTCTGGAATGCAAGCGCCTCGGCATTGAAGTCTTGTCGCCGAACATCAATACGTCGTTGGGCGTGTTCTCTGCGAACACCAAAGGTCAAATCCTTTATGGCCTTGCGGGTATCCGCAACGTGGGTATCGCTGTTGTCGAAGATGTGGTGGCTGAACGCGAACGCCGCGGCATCTACAAGGATATCTTTGATTTCTGCAAGCGCGTCACGGAATACCAGGCCGCGCAGCCGGAAAAACGTCCGCCGCTCAACAAGAAAGTCTTGGAATGCTTGATTATGGCTGGCGCCTTGGACGACCTGCCGGGAAGCCGCGCCGTGCAGTGTGCAACGGTGGACCGCGCTCTTGAAGTTGCGATGCGCAGTCAAGAAGACAAGGTGAAGGGCCAGGTATCGCTCTTTGATTTGGGCGGTGCAGCAGCCATGCCTAATACAGCCGAAGTTTTGGAAGAAGCCGAGGAATGGACCGCGATGGAAATGCTCAATAAGGAACGTAGCGTACTTGGCTTGTTCCTTTCGGGCCATCCGCTGGACGAGTTCCGTCCTGAACTGATGGGCTTTACGAGCTGTTCGCTTTCGGAAGATGAAATCGTGCGCCAAGTGGGCGAGCAAATCATTGTGGGCGGCGTGGTCATCCGCATGCGCTCTATCGAAACAAAGCGCGGCGATACGATTGGCTCTGGCGCTATCCAGGACTTCCATGGCGAAGTCGAAATGTTCTTCAAGAAGGATGTGTGGGAGCGTTTGCGCGATTCCGTTTCGATTGACGACCGCGTTCTTGTGAAGGGCGTTTTGGAGCAGCAACGCGACCGCGATGGCTATCAAATTATCGTCGAAGAAGTCATCCAGCTAGACCGAGTCCGCTGCGATATGGTGAGCCATATTCATGTTTCGCTATACTCCGGAATGCTTACGGACGAGTTTTTGGATAAGCTTGAGGTCGAAATGAAGGCCAATTTGGCCGACGAATACTCTCGTGGGTGCGAATTTGTGTTCCATTTGGAGACAGAATCTGGTTTTGAGCATGTCGTTCTCTTAAAAAAATATAAAGTTGTATATACTCAGGAATTGTTGCAGTGGCTCAGAACCGATTTGGGCGCACTGAAGGTTTGGGTATCGAATCGTGCAAAACGTTAACGAAGAAAACTCTCCTTACATCCTCTTCTGTGCTGGGGAGGATTCCGGTGACATGATTGGCGCCGAGATGGTCTCGACGGCGGTCAATCTTGGCTTCAAGGTCATTGGCCTTGGTGGCCCGTTGATGCAGGAGAAAGGGCTTCATCCCTTGTGGGATTACAACGAACTCCCGGTGTCGGGTGTAGGCGATGTGGTCCCCAAGTATTTCTCGTTAAAGAATGTTTTTGAAGTTTTGAGCGATGCGGCGGAATCGAAAAAGTGCCTGGGTATAATAGCTATTGATTATCCGGGTTTTAATATGCGGCTTGCGGCCCTTGCTAAAAAGTGGGGCAAACCCATGCTTTACGTGGCTCCTCCGCAAGTGTGGGCCTGGAAATCCAAGCGTGCAAGTTTGTTCAAGCAGGCGAGCAATATTCGTTTGGCCGTGTTCTTTGACATCGAAGCTTATGCGTACAAGCGAATGGGATGCGATACGGTTCGAGTCAAGCATCCGATAACGAGCTGGGTTTTCGATCGCATTGAGCTCAAGTCCGATATACTGCTTTTGCCGGGAAGCCGCCGTGCCAGTGCGTTGCGCAATCTGCCGTCTTTTGTTAAGGTTGCCGAAAAGTACCGCAATATATGTGCTGAATACGATGTGGGTCCGCTTCCTGATGTTGTGGTTGTGGCCTCGCGTGAGCATTTGGAAGTTCCGCTTTTGGTCGCTCTTGAAAAACTTTATAATGGGCGTTTACCAAGTTGGATAAAGGTTGTTGTGGCGCCCAAACGTTTGAGTGACCGCATGAATTTTTATTCGGCCTATGCGGCGGCGTTGACGTCTTTTGGCACGAGTACGCTTGAAATGGCATGTGCCGCGATTCCGTTTGCGGCATGCGTTGTACCGGACTTTTTGACTTATGCGATGGGAAAGCTGTTGGTCAAGTCCGAATATCTGTCGTTACCGAATGCCATCTTTGGCTGTGGTGTGACACCAGAATTTATTATCCGCCATAAGATGAATGATCGAATGGCTACGGCTATTGTTGATGCCTTGTTCCAGCAAGATATCGGAACCGTAGACGAAATTGCTTTCCGTCTACGTAAGATTCTAGATGTCGGCAAGACTTCTAGCGAACTAGTGTCTGAATTTCTTGCTCAGTTCGTCAAGCGTTAAGCGCATGAGGGTCGGGCTTCCGAACGGCGACTTGAGCGGGTCCTGCGTAATCATCAACTGACTCACAAGCGCTGTAATTTCTTCGGGCTTGAGTTTGTCGCCTGCCTGGTAGGCGTTTGTCTTGGCCCAAGATTTTGCAATCGCTTCTTGGAACTTGACCATATCGTTCTTGGTATCGTTTTCATCGACATCGTTCAAGAAGTCGTGAACTGCTTTTGCAGCACGTGAAAGCGGGAGCGCACTCGGAATCGAGCGGATTTGGTACGTGTCGCCGCCAAACGGTTCGACGAAAAATCCGAGCTTGCGGAGTTGATCATCGACATTGCGGAAGATTTCTTTTTCTTGCTTGGAAAGGTCGATGAGTTCCGGGAACAAGAGCTCTTGGCTGTCTTGCGAGATGTTGTTTTGGAGCGATTCCATCGCTTGTTCGAAGAGCACTCTCGTGTGGGCGGCATGCTGGTCGATAATCAAGAGGCCGTTGGAATCTTCGCCTGCAATGTACGTGTTTGCAATTTGGAAAAACGATGGCGGGGCCCACGGCGTTTCGGGGGGCGGCGCGGGTTTCGTGTGGTCGGGTTCCAGCGAAATAATCTTGCCGTACTCGGGGAGCGAAAACAAATCCTGAACGTCGTCGCTCACGTCGTACTTGGATTTTTTGTCCGAA
>CAMZFJ010000251.1 GCA_947306025.1 uncultured Fibrobacter sp. | reverse complement strand
GACGCCGACAAGGGCGACGTGCTGATGATGGCTTGGATGAACGAAGAAGCCCTCCGCCGTACGCATGAATGTGGCGAGATGGTCTTCTGGAGCCGTAGCCGCAAGGAATACTGGCACAAGGGCGACACGAGCGGTAACGTGATGACCGTCGTAGAATGGGCCGCCGACTGCGATTCCGATGCACTCCTTTTCAAGGTGCGCATGCAGGGCCCGCAGGTCGCTTGCCACACCGGCGCTCGCAGCTGCTTCTTCAAGAAATGTGATTAAAGAGAACCCGCCAGCGGCGGGTTGCAATTTTACAAAAATGGCCCAGCAACGCTGGGCTATTTTGTTTTAAGCATCTACAATTTTATTCGCAATCGAGGCAAGTCCATTCGACAACGCCATCGCCATTGCCATCAAAACGTTCACGCGTGTATTTTTCAATGTCGATGAGGAATCCGATTTTGCCTGCGTTCTTGGTACAGCAGCCCTCGCAATCGCTGTCGGAGCACATATCATAAACAACAGCATCAATCGTCGAACCATTCATGCGGAGTCTGAACGTCTTTAGCTTATACTTTTCCCAATCTTTTTCATGAACGGCAATGATGTTGTGCTGACTCACCCATTCTTCGGATTTTTGGCCTTCGACACCTGCAAAATAGCCAGCCCATGTGCAGCCATTGTATTCGATGCATTCTTCGCTATCAGGTTCCGGCCAAGAAGTGTACCACGTTAAATTTGCCTGATGCCAAACCGTATCTGCAACCGCAGAAGAGGATTCCACGATATTTTCAGTGCTGGACGAAGAACGCGCATCAGCAACGCTCGACGAAGATTCTGCACCAATTTCACTTGACGAGGATTCAGCACCACCGGCCTCGCTTGATGAAGATGCAGCAACGTTTTCAGCACTTGAAGAATACTGCGCAGAATTCCACACATTGGAAGAATTTTCACCAGTGCATGCCAACAGAGCAAGCACACCCAAAGCGGCAAATATTTTAAAAGTTTTCATCATCACACATCCAACATTAAATTTTCAATTTTAAGTATAGAAATTTCCTACCACAACTCGACGCCCAAACCCAGAGCAAAGGTATGTCGAACAACGCCCATGCTTTTGGAATCATTACAGCATTCATCATCCAGAGAGCTAATTTGCATCATATACTTAAAGCGAAGTGTAAAGGCAAAGGACAAGTCTCCAATATAATTTGGTTTTGTCGCATAAAAACGGTAATCAACATTGCTCCCCCACAGGAATTCTGCAAAAGGACCGTTAGTCAAAAGGTTATAGTAATAAGTCGCCGAGCCTCCAATAAAAGGTTCAACACGCAAATATTTTGAATCATAGACGATTACACCGCAATATGCGCCCATTGTCAATTCTTCCAAATTTCCCGAAACATCTTGATCAAGCACCTTTTTCAGCAATTCAGGTTTATTCTTTGCGTAATCATATAGCGTTATCAATCCATAAGACGTAAACCAGTTCAAGCTAATCCGGCTTCGCCGAAAATTCAAGTCAAACAGGAAAGATGTACCCATTTTATCGTCTAGGTAATCCGACGCTTCACCGCCAAGCATACCAATCCACTTATAAAAATGGACACCGAATCCCCCCGTATAATATTTATGGGCAAACGGATCCTCACGAAACAGCCTCGTCCGATCCATATACTCTTGCACAAAAGGAATAATATCATCCTTTAAATAAGCGCTATGCTCCGATAAAGGATAATTTTTCACAAAAGACTTTGCGGAAACAAGAAAATCTTCTGCACACGAGGTATCTGCAACAACACCATAAAAACGGGTTGTTTTATCAATAGTCATAAATTGAATGTTCAAGACAAGTTCCAAGAATTGCAATGTCCTATACAAGTCCTTGTATTCTTGCTTTACATCTGCAATTTCAATATTCGCATATATGGAATCTGCAACTTTTTTATCAAGAGACGAGAATCCGTGAATCAGATAATCATGAAGTTCATCTTCAACAGAAAAGCGTTTTTGTTTCGGGCCTTCGTAATTTTTGTCTAAAACAATTCTGCTAATTTCGCTATACGTACCAATCGCATCTTCATAGCGTTTAAGTTTCATATTCGCTAAATATTCTTCATAATAATTTAGCGGAGCTCCATTATCAATATTTTGCTTCAAATAGTCAAAAGCCGTTCCTGCGCGATCCAAGTCACCCGATTGTAAAGACACCAACAAAGCTTCACGCGCTCGCAAGAACAAAGCCTTTTTAGAAACCTGCGATGGATCAACAGCCCAAAGGTTTGCGACAGTAAAAAAGAACAACACAAGAAACAGCAACGAGCGGATTTTCATAAAGCACCCCTACCAGAGTTCAACACCTAAGCCCAAGCCAAAGGTATGGCGAACGGCACTGAATTTTTTGCCATCGTTGCAGCAATTTTCTTTCAGAGACCCTAGATGCACCATGTATTTCAGGCGCAAACCGATTGCCCAAACGTTATCATCAATACTCTTTTGTGGCGAAGTGTAAAATCGAAAATCAACATTACTCCCAAACATAAATTCAGGCACCAACGTTGTATTTACAAGATGTTCATAGAACATGGACGAGAATCCAATAAAAGGCTCGACACGCAAATACCTGGAATCATAAGCCACAAATCCTACATCCGCGCCGAATGTCCAGTTTTCTTCATCTCCAAACACATCGATACCATCATTACGCCTTGTCTTCACATCGCACTTGTTAAAGTTGTAATGCGAAATAAAACCGAATTGCAAAAACACATTCAGGCTCACTCGTTTCACGCGGAAATCAAACCCGAACATAAAAGGGGAACCTGTTTCATAGTTCAAGTAATCAGCGGCTTCGCCCGCCATAAAGCCCAATGCCGTATACAAATAAAATCCAAAGCCGCCCGTGTAATATTTGTGGGCCAACGGATCCTTGGCAAACTGATTTCGTTTATCGACAAGTCCTTGCAACGGCGGAATCACAACATCCTTTAAGTAAGATGCATGTTCCGAAAACGGATAATTTTCAACAAAGGCCTTGGCAAGGCCAAGAAATTCCTCAGCCGACGATTTATCAAGCTGGAAATCAAATACAAAAAACGAGTTCATTGTATTTGCGATTACAGACCGCAACACGAAATAATCAAAATGAAGCAAGGTCTTGTAAAGCAACTTGTTCATTTGTTTGATATCCGAAGAATCGACTCGGGCGCACAAAGAATCAACCATTCGTTTGTCCAAATTTTCACCACGCAGCAAATATTGACTCAATCGGTCTTCGACATTTTTACGATTGGGCGACTCTCTTACATAAGACGAATCCAACAGATTGCGGTGCAAATCGGCATAAAGCACAATGCCATCTTCAAAACGCCCGATTTCAAAATCCACCAAGAACTCTTCTTGCTCTGTTAACGGAGCGCCATTGGCAGCATTTTCTTTCAAGTAATCAAGTGCTTGCGCAGCATGTTCCAAATTTCCATTTTTCAATGCATCCAACATCGCTTCGCGCGCACGCTGGTACAGTTCAATTTTCGACGGTTGCGAAAAATCTTGCGCCCAAAGGCTCGTCGAAGCAGCGCAAACCAACAACAGCAAAAAGAAAATACGATTTATCATAAAGCTTTTCAAAGTTCAATCAACTGTTTTACCAGAAATAAATTCCGAGGCCAAAGTTCATGAAAAAGCCCGTACCATCCCCCTTAAAACGGTAATGATTAAAATCAATATTCGAAAAACCTAGCTTTCCAACAAGAGAGAAACTAGTAAAATTCTCTCTTGAAACCAGGAAGAATGCCGTTATAAATTTGAAATCGACATTCACAGCAGCCGTAAACGAATAAGGGCCGTCATCATTACCGAATGCAGTCGATTCATAATCAAATATTCCAGGAGCGCCCTTGCGCCCTTCTAATTCCATAAAAGACTTGCCCCATGCCATATAAGGGCGAACTTTTAAATAACGGCTATCATACGCAACAAACCCAAGTCCCAATTCATAAGTGTGCATACCCGTAAAGCCGTTGTTGACAAGTTCAAACAAAAGCGCAAACCTTTTGAACTGGGTATAAAGTTCAATGTTTATGGGAAGGTCATTGGCCTTATAAAGATCTTTTCGGTACAAATTATCAAAACCAGTTCCCGTTCCAAACGTAAGGAATAGTGCATTAATTCCAAAGCCGCCAGAATAAAGCTTTCTCTGGATAATATTTTCTTTTTGTTCCTTACGATTTTGCATGGC
>CAMZFJ010000250.1 GCA_947306025.1 uncultured Fibrobacter sp. | reverse complement strand
CATTTGAAGAGGCGGCCGCATTGCCGGGTGAATACACCGAAGAAATTCAGGGAATCATTCGCGATTATAAGGCTGCGCTTGGACGTTCCGAAGTAAGCGATACCCAAAGCGTTAGCTTGTGGGATGCTTTACATATTGCTGGAGAACTTGGCCTCTATGGATTGCACTACAAAGAAACCGGTATGGAAAAAGGAGAGATGGGTGGAGACCTTTTCTTGAATGTAAATCCATATATAGATTACATTTCTGGAGATTGGGCCCATACGTTTGCGGCTTCGGTGCAGGGCGATTACTTTTTGAATAACGACAACATGCCTGTGCTTGATACCAATGATTGGAATGTAGTCCTTGGCCTTGAATATACGTTGCTCGGAAAATCGATGCTTTTGGATTTGGGCTATGATTTCAATATCGAAGGAAAAAGCTTGTCATCGGATTTTTACGCTTGGTTCGAAAAGGATTTGTTCCGCTTTGAAAAACAGCGCTTGGGAGCCGTGGCTTGGGGATACTACCAAACTTCGGGACCGATGTCACTTGCGTTGTATGGATCGTGGCACAGGACTATTGCGGAAGGTTTGAATGGAACTGTCTACGTGGGTGCAAAATACGAAGCGGATTCGGTCTTTGATTATAAAGCCTACTTCCATTCTTACGATGAAGTTGTCGGTGATACGACGGGGGCGTTAACGTCCGATGATTTGGTATTCCGGTATGGTCTAGGAAAATGGTTTGGCCCGATTTTTCGTTCTAGGATTTCGTACAAGTTTAAAAACCGCATTACGGTTGAAGGAAAAATGAATTTGTACTACCGCTTTGCGGTTGGCGGACCGGATAGTGAATTTGAGAAAATCAAGAAATTTAGTGGCACATGGGGGGCAACTGTTTCATGGAAACATTGGTATTTGAATTATTACTTGGGTGTTGATTGCAAGTACAATCGCCTTTATCTGCCGCGTTTTTACAAAAAGATTTATACCGAAAGTTCTACGCATACACAGCTGAAGCTTGGCGTGAAGTGGGATATTTGATTAGTAGACAGTAGGAAGTAGACAGTGGTTAGTAGGATGTAGACGGTAGACCGTAGGAAGTGGGTAGTAGATAGTACGGTGTTGGCCGTGGGATGTTAATTGCGGGTTGTTGGTAAACTAAAGAATTTGGTGTAATGGAAAACAAAAGAGGCAAGCATTTGCTTGCCTCTTTTGCGTGGAGATAGTGGGAGTCGAACCCATGACCTACAGATTGCGAACCTGTCGCTCTACCAACTGAGCTATATCCCCATAATTTGATAGTGGGCTGAATATAGTTAAAGCAATGTTGTTTGGCAAGTGGACGGACCTCAACTGCAAGTTCTTTATTTCATTTTGAACGAAAGCATCGTGATGTCATCGAACTGCGGTGCTTTGCCCGAGAATTCCTTCACCGCCATGCGGACTTTTCTGCACATGAGCCGGACGGAATCGTCCTTGGCATCGTTGAGGACTTTTTGCAAGCGTTCCATGCCGAATTCTTCGTCTTTTTCGTTTGTCGCTTCCGGGATGCCGTCGGTGTAGGTGAATATGGTATCGCCTGGCTGCAATTGGACTTCGAAATTCTGGTATTTGTATCCGGGCATTCCCGCGAGAACGAATCCGCTTTTGACATCGGCCGTTTTGAATTCGCCGTCTTTGTGCCTGATGAATGGCTTTTCGTGCCCTGCATTGGCGTAAACGAGCTTTCCGGTTTTGATGTTCAGTATTCCGCAGATGCATGTGACAAACATGTCGTGTACATTGTGCTCGGCAAGTTCGTCGTTGGCGCGGTTGAGCGCTTCGGCGGGCGAAAGTCCGTTTTGCAGATTGTGCTTCAAGACGATTTTTGAAACCATCATGAATAACGCGGCTGGAACTCCTTTCCCGGAAACGTCTGCAATCAGCAGGGCTAGGTGATCGTCATCGATAAAAAAGTTATCATAAAAGTCACCGCCGACTTCGAGGGCTGGGCGCATAATAGCGTAATTTTCGAACCCCTCGACTTCAAGCGGTTTTGAAAGGACTGCGCGTTGAATGGATGTTGCAATGGATAGTTCTGTATGGATTTTTTGTTGCTTTGCTGTGGCTTCGGTCAGGTTTTTCACGTAATCGTCGAGTTCCGTTGCCATTTCTTTGTATGAACGTGCGAGTTCGCCGACTTCGGAAGTGAAATAGATATACTTTTGACATTTTTGCAGAATGTTGTTGATCCTTTCGTAAATGTCTGTGTTTTTTCCGAACGTTTTTGCGATTTTGCTCATGCTTTCGATGGGTCTTGTGACGGTTCGCTCCATGTAGTAAAGGAAGCCTAATGAAACCCAAATACATATGTTGAGCAATCCGCCGATGTAAAAGTAAACGTAGTTCCAGAGGTGAAGATTGTTTTCGCCGTACTTGAGAGCAATGCTAGGGAAACTGGCGGTTCCGATGGCGACTGAGATGACGATACTTGAGACTAAAAAGAACAAGATGAATTTTTCATTGAGCGAAAACGAAAAGATAAAGTTTGAGGGCTTGTTCTGTTTTTTGCGCCTGTTGTGTTGGCATATCAGCGAAGCGCAAATGAGGTATGGAATGCCAATAATCACCATCGTGATGAATTGGTTAAAGAAAATATTTGCAGAGAGTAATGATAAATATTGCTCGTTGTACTTGAGCTTGATGACACTTACAACCATGAATGCGGAGGCGAGTGAATCAAGGATAACAATGAGCATATATTGCACGTTCTTGTAAACTTTATCGAGCTTGAATTTGTTCTTGTCATTTCGCCGTAGGTAATTCCAAATGACCGCGGGAACATAACCGTAAATAATTTGGACGAAAAAACCTGGGATAAAGATGATGGGTTCGTAGCCTGAAATGATATCGGCAATGAGGTTCGCGATGGCGCAACCGAGGACTCCGAAAAATCCAAAAGATATGCCGAACAGCAAGGGGAGGGCAGCAACAATTCGGACTTCAGTTGTATCAGAAATCTTGAACAGTTCTCGACAGGGATAGCCGAGAACAAAGAAAATCAACCCACAGATAAAAGTAATGAGTATGTACTTATGAATATTCTTCATAAAACTCCTTCTTGATTTTTAATATAGGTCTTTTTTACAAGGCGTGGTGAATACTTGAAATTTTTCTTGTATTCAAAAGAGATAAAAAAACAGGAAGAAAGTATATACGGAGAATATTAGCCGATGGTGTGCGGCCAAGGCGATTGATTATAGCCCGTAACGGGTAAAGGCATCATCTTCGCTGAGTATTTTGAAGTTAACAATATACTGCTTTTTTGCAACGGGATTGTTATATTCAAAGACTTCGATGATCCAAGCATTCTTTTCGCACTGGATAAGGAATCCGGTGCGTTCGAGAGTGCCGACGGTCTTTGTGCCAAGAATTTCGAAACCCACGGGCTTGCCATACTGTGCTGCGATATTCTGGAATACTGTTGCATATTGCATCTTGAGGTTCGAAACGTTCACGTTTCCCTTGAGGAAGGGGCTGTCATCCAGCAATGCATCGAACGCTTTGTCAAATTTGTCCGTCTTTAAGTGGTCGACCATAGCCTTGACGCAATTGCTAGAATGCGGGCCTGCAAATGCGAACGTGCAGAGCAACAGGGAAAGGATTATTAATTTGATTTTCATGGTTTCTCCTTTTTATCTTTTTTCATAATATTTGAAGACATCGTCTTCGGTCAGTATGCGTAATTCACTGAATTGGCTTTTGCCGTTTGGTGAGGAATATTCTCTTATCATAATCAACCACGCAGACTTTTCGCAGTTGATTTGGTAAACGGTCTCATCGAATTGCTTGGACAGCTGGCGCGTACGCAATTTCGTATGATTCAGAATTTTTCCGTGTTGCTTAATGAATCTCTTGAAATGCCCGGCATATTGCGTGATTTTCACGTCCTTCTGTTCATCACTTGTGTTCAGACCATAAGTGAGCAACGAACTGGCGGCCTCTTTGTATTTGGCCTTTTTCAAGAAATCTGTAAACTTGTCCATCTGCTTGTCTGCGGTTTCACCTGCATAGCAGACTGTTGCCAAAAATAAAGTACATAAAACAAAGCATAACTTATTCATAAGTAGCAATAATATAGTTTTTTTCATACAGAAATTTTCATGCAATATGTATTACCCGGCTAATTTAATGAATTGAAAAATTAGTGGGGATGGTTTATAAGTTGGTGACGTCTGATTCTTACGAATTTATCCAAATG
>CAMZFJ010000249.1 GCA_947306025.1 uncultured Fibrobacter sp. | reverse complement strand
CGCCACCGAGGTCATACACGGCGACCTTTTCGCTCTTCTTGGAGTCAAGACCGTAAGCAAGTGCAGCAGCCGTCGGTTCGTTCACGATACGGAGAACTTCGAGGCCTGCAATCTTACCAGCGTCCTTTGTAGCCTGACGCTGAGAGTCGTTAAAGTAAGCCGGAACCGTAATCACAGCCTGAGAAACGGACTGGCCGAGGTAATCTTCGGCAATCTTCTTCATGGTCTGGAGAACGGCTGCAGAAATCTCAGGAGGAGCAAACTGCTTGTCGTCAATCTGCACGCGGACCGGATCAGAACCCGTGCCGACGAGCTTGTACGGCATGTTCTTTTCGGCAGCGGAGCATTCGCCAGCAGTGCGGCCCATGAAACGCTTGATAGAGTAAATAGTCTTTTCGGGGTTGGTGATAGCCTGGCGCTTTGCAACGTGACCGACCAAGCGTTCACCGTTCTTGCCAAATGCGACGATGGACGGAGTGGTGCGGAAACCTTCAGCGTTAGCGATAACAACCGGCTTGCCACCTTCCATAACGGCCACGCAGCTGTTGGTCGTACCCAAGTCAATACCAATAATCTTACCCATGATTTTAATCTCCTATTTTAAATTCTTGATCCCCAGTGTTTTTGTTTGAGTGGGGAGTTTTTTACGCCGATACATTAGCAAAAGCCGTGCCAACCCCGAAAAGCGCCCTTTTTGTTTCGTTCTGAAACAAGAAAAGCCCCAAAATCGGGGCGAAAAAAGGATGTTTCAAAAAAAAACGCCCCACGACGTCATCCTGACGACCGCTGGGAGGAAGGATCCAGTGATGTCTTGAATAGGGGAGGGGGAAGAATCCCCCTGATTGCAGCCCCGGCAATGTCTAAGCAATCAGGCTCCCCTTGCCTAGCACGTCATTGCGAGGAACGTAGTGACGAAGCAATCCATAGCCGGGTCTTCCGTCACCCCTTCGCCTAAGGGGCTCAGCCCCTTAAAAACCCCAAAAGGCGAATGCCGTGACAATCGTGCTTGCGCGAATTGTCATGGCTGAGCCGCAGGGGTTTCTGTAAAACCCCGAATTGTCATGCCTGCATAAGCGGGCATCCTCTTTTCTCTCCTAATTATGTATATTTGCTTTGACATTTTGAGTTTTTTGCTCTTATTCTCGCGTCCTTAAAACACGACCAAAGTTTTACGCAATAAGAATAAGGCTTACAACGCACACCCGAATTAGGGCGTGGGTCGTTTGCTTGTTTTGCGTAGGGCTTCTTGGTCGTTGCCTAAGGACGAACAGGTATTCGATACCACGCTTTTTTGTTTTATCGAATATTGAGGGTAGGAACAAAGACAAACGTTTTTGCTCCCGTTCTTGCGTCCTTAAAATACGACCAATTTTTTAACGCAGCAGGAATTGGACCAATGGAACTCATCTCAATGGGGTGAGTTCTATTTGGGCATTTTTTCTTGTCGAAGCATACCGATGTTTCGTGAACAGAAGTGAAAACAGAACATTTCACCTGTTCCGTAGGAACATCGAGGCGTTATGGCTTCTGGCAAGAATGCACTTCGTGTGCTTTCTTTGTTCTCCGGTTGTGGAGGACTCGATCTTGGGCTAGAGGGTGGTTTTGTCACTCTCAAGAAATCTGTCAATGAAAAGATTCATCCGGATTGGATTGAAGATGTCGTTAATAAGAATTTCATCCGGTTGAAAAAGAATCGTTTTGAGACTGTTTTTGCGAACGATATTTTACCTTGTGCTCAAAAAGCATGGAATCATTTCTTCGGCAATAGAAAGAAAATCGAAGGAATATACAGAGTAGAATCCATTGTGGATCTTGTCAAGAAGAGTAAGTCGGGCAAATTCCAATTCCCTAAAAATATTGACGTTGTCACAGGCGGTTTCCCTTGTCAGGATTTCTCAGTTGCCGGAAAAAGACTCGGATTTGATTCAGCCAAAAGTCACAATGGTGTAAACGAAGAACACGCTGAAAATGAATCTAGGGGCACCTTGTATCTCTGGATGAAACAGGTCATTGAAATCGTCAAGCCGAAAATTTTCATTGCAGAAAATGTGAAAGGACTCGTTTCATTAGGCGATGCCAAGAAGATTATTGAAACTGACTTCCGCAACATCGACAAAGGTTATTGCGTTGTTGATGCCCAAGTTTTGAAGGCATGGGAATATGGCGTTCCACAAAGTCGAGAACGTGTTGTTTTCATAGGCATTTCAAGAAAATACGCCAATCCCAAAATTCTTGCCGACATAGAACAGAAATCCGAACAATCGCAGTATTACCCCTATCCTATAAAAACTCATGGAGATGGAGAAGGACTTCAAAAGATTGTAACTTGCAAAGACGCTTTCGTAGGATTAAAAGAGCCTGAAGAAAGTTCCGATGCCGCACAAAAAGCTTATTCAAAAGCGAAATACTATGGCAAAATGCAGGGCAGCTCCGAAATCGATATGGATGGTGTCGGTCCGACAATCCGAAGCGAACATCATGGCAATATTGAATATCGCAGGTTGAGCGAAGAACATGGCGGAAAGATTTTGTCTGAATTGAACAAAGGATTGCAGGAGCGTCGCTTAAGTGTTCGTGAATGCGCAAGAATTCAGACGTTCCCCGATGATTATGAATTCGTCTTTAACGACGGAACCAATAAAGTCAATTCATCTGATGCCTATAAAGTAATCGGGAATGCGGTTCCGCCATTGTTGGGATATTCCATAGGAAAAAGGATTGAAACACTTTGGGATGAGTTATTTGGAGATAAAAAATGAACACTTTTGCTATTGGCGAAAATATAAACATCAAAGAGGCTAGTTTAAAGGAATCTTTTGACAACCTATTAAGTCTTACAAAAGAGAAATTAGAGTCGCGACCAAGTGTTTCTCAAAAAAAAGATTTTTGGAAATCTTTTGAAGAAGATGTTCATATAGCTTTATTAGAATCAGCAAAAGATTTACATATTCCGTGGAAAATTGAATACATAAGTGGCCACAAATTTCCAGATATTGTCGCACGCATAAATGAAAAACAATCTTTGGGAATAGAAGTAAAAACCATCAGTACCCGCAATAATTCTTGGAAGGTGATGGGCGGAAGCATAATGGAATCAACGAGAATTCCCGATGTTAGCCGTATTCACATTTTTTGTGCAAAACAAGATCCGTTTAAAATAAGGTACAAACCTTTTGAAGAATGTGTTGAAAATGTAGCTGTTACACATAGTCCCCGTTACATGCTTGACATGGACGCTTCAAAGCAAGATTCCCTGTTTAGTAAGTTGGGAAAAACATACGAAGAAATTCGTCAAATGAAAAACCCGTTTGATGCATTCAAAGATTTCATTGTTGAACAACGAAAAAATAATTTAAAGCAGCGAAAAGTAGATGATGATTTTTGGTGGTATTCTCCAAATTCAAACCAAATTAATACAATAGAATTAGAAGACCAAAAGTTTGCAAACAAGATGGTGGGGCTTGAAATGCAATTTTGGAATCAACTCACAAGAGATGAACAACATTTTCTTCGAGCATACTTGTTAATTATATTTCCGAATATTATTGAAGGAAATTATAACGATGCGTCAAAATGGCTTCTTCAAACGCAAGGAATAATAAACCCGTCTTTTAGAGATACTTTCTCTGCAGGAGGTCGGCAAGACCTTGCAGGAATAAAGGTCCCCAAAATCATATTTAATATTGCGAGTTGGAAAGATGATATAATAAAGATTTTTAATGAAAAAAAACTACCACAACAAGATTTTGAGTATTGGAAGGAAAAAGTTTTTGCCATCTCTAAATTTTCAGATCCCGAAAAGGATGTTCTTATCAAAATAGTTAAGGAAATAGGGGCAAATATCGTCCATTGAATGAATAAGCCGGATCAAGTCTAACTTGAAATGTATTGCTTTTGTGCAGGCAAAGATGTATGTTGAATGATATGAACAAAATCGAAAATGCAGCCAAATGGTCAAAAGAACGACTCGATGCGGAACTCGAGAAGGGCTACAACGATATGTTAAACGGCAGCGTCACGCTCTGGAACGATATATACGCGAAACTTTCTGAAGCCATTTCCAAAAACAAAAATGGAACACTAGGGAGCGATGCGGAAGAATACATCAAGGGATTGATGAATTAAATCGATCCACTGGTCTAGACTATGCTTCATGTGACTGACGCAAAATATGTTGGCAATTACAAGATGTCAGTCGAATTCAATGATGGATACAGTTTTGTCGCTGAT
>CAMZFJ010000248.1 GCA_947306025.1 uncultured Fibrobacter sp. | reverse complement strand
GCCTGTTCTTCCTGCTTCTGCAATTCCTGTTCGCTCATAGATTGAGAAGTGCCCTGTGCAAAAGCAACACCGAAGCAAGCAAGAGCGATACCAAACATCTTTTTAAAGTTCATACAGTTTCCTTGTATCAAAAAGGTTTGAATTGTGTGAGAAAAATATAATTAAACAAGATTCTCAGGATTCAAGCACTTAAGCTCATCGACCACAAAAAGTCCGTCCTTGCGGATGAGCTTGTCATCGAACCAGATTTCACCGCCGCCGTATTCCGGACGCATGATCAGCACCAAGTCCCAATGGATGGCAGACTTGTTCCCGTTCGGGGCATCTTCGTAGCACATGCCCGGCGTAAAGTGGATGGAACCTGCAATTTTTTCATCGAACAGGATGTCGCACATCGGAGAAAGCACAAACGGGTTGAAACCAATTGCAAACTCGCCCACGTAGCGAGCGCCCTCATCCGTATCGAAAATCGCATTCAGGCTCTTGTTGTCGCCCGTTTCGCAAGTCGCTTCGACAATCTTCCCCTGCTTAAAGACGAGGCGGATATTGCTGAACTGCTTGCCTTCGTAAAGCGTCGGCGTGTTGTAATGGATAACGCCTTCGATACTCCCCTGCACCGGCGCCGTGTAAACTTCGCCATCGGGAATGTTCATGTTGCCGCAGCACGGCACAGCCGGAATATCCTTGATGCTAAACGTGATGTCCGTGTCTTGTGCCACGAGACGCACTTTGTCCGTCCTGTTCATGAGATCCACCAACGCTTGCGCAGCGCGCTGCATTTTCGGGTAATCGGCAAGACATGCCTTAAAGTAGAAGTCTTGCTCATCTTGGCGCCCTGCGCCATGGACGGATTCGGCCAGCGGAGCACACACCAGCGCGTATTGTTCACACGGTAGTTGAGCACATCCTGCGTAATGGTCCTGAAAGCGAGCATCTTCTTGTCATCGATGTCGCAGTTTTCCATCGCGTTGTTCATCGCACGAATAGAAAGAAGCATTGCCGTAAATACGGTACTGCCTGGGCCAAGTTCTGCCGAAAGCTTCATCTGTTCTTCGGATGCCGAACGGATGACCTCGCGGCGCACACGGCTATTGTAATTGTGGACAAAAGCATTGCCACCGGCTTTAGCGACAGCCTTGACAAGTTCAGTCGAAAGTTCGTCCGGTGTATCGGTCGTTTCGATTAAAATGTTTTCGCCAGCCTTGAGCGCTATAGCGTTGTTAATCAAATTTTCTGCAAGTTGCGTAATGCGAGGATCCTTCATTCTTTACCCCATAAATTAAAATCACCGAAAGTCGGCGACAAAAATCGCCGACTTAAATTTAAAAATCTATTTCTCTTTATTCCACTCCAATCCGTTATTCAGTGAACGTAAATGGAATAGTCACTGTCGTATTACCCGATTTAACCTTACCAAACGTCCATCCACTCACAGCCTTCTTGACTTCGTTATCAAATTCGGCATATCCCGTCGTAGAACCCACCACAGCCATGCTGATGATTTCGCCTCCCGGCGCAATAGTGAACTTCAACGTAACCTTTCCCTGGAATCCAGGTTTCTTCTTCAAGTGTTTGTTGTAAATGTGGCGAAGTCCCGGAGTACGCTGACGCACGACTTTCATGATATCGGACGCCGAGCGAGAAGCCCCAGCAGAACCCATATCGATTTCATTCGGCTTGGGAGTTGTAATATGTCCCTTCAGCGCCTTTGTTCCAATTTGCCCCGCCGGACCACCAAACAAGCCCCCGAGCGCATCGCCAATTCCACCGGAACCACCAGCAAAGGCAGCATCGTTAAAACCGCCATTTACCACTCCACGACGTTCACCAAGCTTTGTTTTACCATTTGTCTGCAATCCATTCACTTTCGAAAGTACATCATGAATGTCTTTTGCAGTCTTCGTATTCAGCGCGGTAAACGCATCTGCGGACGGATTGTTTTTCAAAGCAGTCAGGATCTTGAGCACACCTCGTTCGAGAGCTGCTCTCGGATTGCCTTTTCCACTTGTTTTTCCGCCACCGCCCGGCCTTTTGCGTTTGATATTTTCAATATTTTTCTTTTGCTTCTTCTCGATCTTTTTTTCCTCCTTTTTAGGTGGATCCATTTTGAAGCCTACTTCGATTTCAGTCGTTGACGCAGTATCAAACAATACTTCGTCAATCATCTGTTCATACGTTGTCGCCCAGAAGCCAAGCATCAACGCAACAACAAGCGATGCACCAGCAATGCGCACCATCTTCTTGTCGGAATCAGGCATCAAGGATGCGATGAACGCGTCTTGTTTTTTATTTGTCGTTTTCATGATTTTATCCTCCCTTTGCAGGATTTTTGGATGTTTATGTTTTTTTTGTATCAGCAAACCAACTACTCCGTGAGCGGAGCAATCCTTTTGCCGAATGGCAACATTTCGTAACAGGACTTTAAGGCAAGCCCTTTAATCGAACTGTTACGCGAAACTATCGCACGCTTTAACTACGCACTTGAGGTACGCAATTATCACGTTTGCATATATCAATGTCAGAAAATCTGTATCACCAAATAAGGGATATTATTTTGTTCAAACCGCTTACTTTTTTTATTCATTTATCAAAAGTAAGAAACAACCCGAACCCTTATCACACCCATAAAGTACCAATAAAAATTTCAAGAAAACAGCGCAAAATAGTAAAGAAAATTTCATACGATGCTTTGTAAACTTAGATAAAATAAGGCTTTGCGCGTAGTTATTGGGTTAGCGCTCGATTTTGAATTTCATCACAGCCCTTGAATTTTACAAAACTTAGCCCAGTATAATTTATTCCAATTTGGAACGTATAGTCGCTCTGCGGCCGTTAAGTGTTCTGAGTTACTGAGGCGACTGCGTCGCAGTTTGAAGTTTTAAGTTTCTAGTTACAGAGGTTGCTTCGCAACAGTTCCGAGTTTGAAGTTACTAGTCACTAGGCTTTTTCAAACAAAAATCTTCTAGTAACTCTTAACTACTAACTAGTAACTATTATCTAGTAACTATTATCTAGTAACTACTAACTATTAACTAGTAACTTTTATTCCCATCCACTACACAATCTTAAAACTTGACTATATTATTGCTATCATGAAACTTTTATCTAATCCTCCTGACTTAAATAAAATTGCGCGCCCGAACTGGATTGAGATCAATTTAGACGCCCTTTGTGAAAACATCAAGTTTATCAGAAGCCAGATTCCGGCTTCGACCAAAATTTTACTCCCCGTCAAGGCCGACTCTTACGGCCACGGAAGCCTCGCCTGCTCTTTTGCCGCCAAGTTCGGTGGTGCCGACTACCTCGGTGTAGCCCACATTAGCGAAGGCATGATTCTTCGCCAGTACGGCATGGACTTGCCCATTCTAGTGTTAGGTCCTTGCACTCCCGCAGACTTCGCCTACTTTGTCGAATTCCAGCTCACGGCTGCGATTACCGATATCCGCACGGCAATGGCATTCGACCAGTTCCTCGGCGAAACGGGAACCACCTGCAAGGCGCATCTCGCAATAGACACAGGCATGAACCGTTACGGCTTTGATGCCGAAGACTTCAACAACATTCGCGCGGCGCTCACCCTCAAGCACTTGAAGTTCGAGGGAATGTTCACGCACCTTGCTACAGCCGACATGCCGGGCAACCCGAAGACCGAAGTGCAGATCCAGCGTTTCTCCCGTCTCGTTGACGTTCTCGAAGCCGAAGGACTGCGTCCGGAAATCTGCCACTGCTCCAGTTCTGCAGGCACGCTCACGCACCCCGAAAGCCACTTCGACATGGTGCGTCCGGGCCTTGCCCTTTACGGTTACAACTGCATGGGAGCAGCACCATCACCATGGCCGCTCAAGCCCGTCATGAAAATCAAGTCCACCATCCGCCACGTGCACGACGTGAAGCCTGGCGAAACAGTGAGCTACGGCGGTTACTGGGCTGCACAGCAACTCACGCGCATTGCGACAATCGCCATCGGTTACGGTGACGGTTACCTCCGCGGCGAATACAACAAGGGATTCGTCTTTATCCGCGGACAGCTCTGCCCGATTCTTGGACGCGTGTGCATGGATGCGACAATGGTCGATGTAAGCCACATTCCTGATGTGCAAGTTGGCGAAACCGTCGATGTTGTGAACGGCGAACTCGACTTCCGCATTTCGATGGAAAGCGTTGCCGACGAGCACCACACGATTCCGTATGAAATCACTAGCCGCGTGGCTCGCCGCCTGTACCGCAAGTACTACTGGAAGAAC
>CAMZFJ010000247.1 GCA_947306025.1 uncultured Fibrobacter sp. | reverse complement strand
GTTTCTTATACATGAAAACCCCGAAAGTTGTGTCCAACATTCGGGGTTCACATCATAAACGGTCGGGGGATTTTTATTTTGTATTTTTGCAACAGGAGAATTTTGAATGAACGAAGAAAAAGTTTTTGTGCCTCAGAACAAACGAGAAACTTTTATCTCGCTAGCTATGGTCCTTATGCTTGTTTATTGGCTTGTCAAGGACTTGGTTCCTTTAATAAATACCGGTGCATACGACCGCATAACTCCGGGGTGGATTTTCTTTAAAATCCTTTGGCTGTATTTAGGTTTTGTGGCGATCCACTTGGCCCCGCAAAAAGTGGAATTTATTGAAGACGAGTTTGTGCGTATTACCTTTATCCTTAGAAATAGCATTACGATAAGGTTGGCCGACTTTAATATTTCAGGTAATAAAAATTTGAATGGGGAATGGAGCGGCATGCTACGGGCTAAAGGCCGGAACATGTTTTTTTCGTCTCAGTCGTTTCCGGAATTTGAAAAGTATCTGAATAACGATTCGAAAAATTCAAGCGAACAGAATGAAGATAATGTATATGTGTCTCGTGGTAAGCAATGGCTCGTTTGCATGATTATGGGTATTGTGTGTTTTGGGTTTGCTATCGGCTGGAATTTATCGACGACCCTGAATTCGCATCCTTTAAAAGACAATGTCTTTTTTTGGATTTTTGTAGCGGTTTATACTCTTTATGTTTGTTTTCTAGTTATTCATTTGTTCCCGAAAAAAGTGAAGATACTTGAGGATGGCTCAATGTGTATTATTTTTGCATTGGGAAATTCTGTAAAGTTAGAACCTGGAAAATTCAAGCTTAGAAGGATGAAAAATCGTAGTTTGATTGTTGCTCATTGGAGCGGTTTTATTTTTGCCCGGGGCCGGTTTATGATTTTTAATTCTGGTACTTTTCCGGAATTCGAAAAATATTTGATTCAATAAGTTGTAAGTTTCGACGCGTAAAGGAGGAAATAAAGTGGAAGAAAAATCTGGTTTCCATGGCAACCTAGCTCTGCTCAGGGTTTGTGCCATAATGCTTATTGCAGACGCGTTGCAAAAATCTATAGGTTTGTCGTGGACGCTGTTGATGTCTGAAGCAAACGATGATACTTTGGGTTGGGCGTATGTCCCGTTTGGCTTGCTTGTGGCAGTGTTCGGTGTGATTTCGCTTGTGAAAAAGAATACGCTGATTTTAAAAATCTATGCTATATTGAAGCTCGTTTCGATGATAGGGGGAACAATTGGTTTTGTTCGTCATGGATTGAATTTTAGTGCATATTATCGGACGGGCTATATCGTTTGGAATGCTATAGGTCATTTTGTGAACATTGGCGCTGTGATGATGGTTGCGAGTTTCTTGATTGAGACAAAAACTCGAAATGAAGATGTGCACGTTGTGAAAAACAAGAATCTAGGTTTGCTTTGTTTTTGTGCTGCTGTCTTTTTGATAGATGGGTTGAACAACATTATCAATATATTGGCTGCGGGTGATTTTAAAGCGTTCTGGGGAATGTCCGTTCTGTGGACTTTTGTTCCTATAGCGGTGGGGCTTTATGCGCTTTTGAAAAAGAATTCGCTGGTCTTGATGGCTTATTCTGTAATCGCATTTGCAGGATTAATTTGGAATACATTCCAGGATGCTCAAGAGCATTTTTTAACCGTTTTTTATGCCGGTAATGTTGCTATAGGATTCCTTTTCAGTTCGTTCCTTGTCGTTTGTGCGGTGACATTCTTTATTGAACCGGAACGGACTAGATGTTATTTGCAAAAGACTAAGCACGCATTTTTATTCTGGAAAAACTTGACATAAATATTTTGTATCTTTGCACTTGGAGGTTTTAAATGAGTGAAGGAGAAAAGACTCGATTCAACGGTAACTTGGCGCTACTTAGGGTTTGTGCCATTGTACTTATCGTAAATGTATTCAGTATCATAATCAAGATGTTGTTTATAGCTGGGCATGGCGGGTTGCTTTTTTCGCTGTGGAACGCTCTTACAACTTCGTCATTTGATGATTTTCTTGGGATGGGCGGGCTATTGATCGCGTCTGGTTTGGCGGGCCCGATTGTGCTTGGTGTTCTTGCAATTGCATTTGCTTTAGGGGCTGGAATTTTTGCACTTGTCAAAAATAACGTAACGGCTTTAAAAGTTGTAGCAGTGGTTATGCTTATTTGGGCGTTTGCAGGGCCTATTACTCTCGGTTTGGGTGGCGAGTTTCGGAATATGCCTGGTGTGATAGCTTCTTTGATTTTTAACGAGAATCTCGTTGTTGCTATCGCCGCATTCTTTATTGCACCTAAAAAGCGTGTAGAAGAAAATAATGAAGCCGTGGTTCAAGAAGGTTTTAATTTAGACCTGCATCGTTTTTGCGCAGCGTGTTTTCTTGTAGATGGTTTGGCAGGTACTGCGGGTGCTATGTTTGGTTTTGCCTTCTCCTTGCCACTTGTTTTTATATACTTTGCCGTTGCGGTTGCCAGCATTGTTGCGCTTGCGAAAAAGAATGCGAATATTTTGGTCGCGTGCTCGTTAGTGATGATTGTTCGAATTATATGGAGTATATTCCAAATTATGGGTATGGGTGAATGGAACGTTTTTGCAAAGTCAGCTACGATTGTGCACTGCTTTCTTAATACAACGGTTGTGGTTTGCGTAGCGGCGTTCTTTATTGAACCAGAAAGAACCCGGAATTATTTTAATAAAGTCAAAAGCTTGTTTGCCAAGCAAAAGTAGATGAATTGATTTTTGCAAAAAAAATGCCGCCGATTTTTCGGCGGCTTTATCTTTTAGTTTTCGAACGGCCTGACTCTCAGCGTTACGCCGAGTTCTGCGCAAATCTTGCGGCACAGCTCGATTTTATCTTCGGGCATCACTTTTTCGACAACAGTCATGATGACGTTTGGCACATGGAATTTTGCGAGTGCTGCAAATTCTTTCATGGCGTCAAAAGACTTGATGCCGAATCTTGATCGTGTGAGCTCAAGGAATTCTTCGGCGGTTGGCGCGTTCATCGAAATCGAAACGGTATCGAAACGCCCTTCGAGTTGCGGCGTGATATCTTCGCCGTGAATCAAGTTTGCAAGGCCGTTTGTGTTGAGGCGGACTTTTAATTTAGGATACTTTGTTTTTAATTCATCGATAACTTTGCAAACGTCATGCAAGCGTTCGAGCGGTTCGCCGTATCCGCAAAACACGAGTTCGTTAATGACGGAAAGATCGTATTTTGCGAAAATGCCCAACACGTTTTCGACACTCGGTTCGCCACCTTTGAGCCAAAGCGAATTGCCTTCCATCATTTTTTTTGTCTGGCGCAGGCAAAAAACGCAGCTGCAAGGGCAGCGGTTTGTCATGTTCACGTAAATGTTCTTGCCGGTAATATCGCCGCTATTCGCGATGTCCAAATAGCCGGCTTCGCCGACTTTTCCAGTAACAGTATATACGACCATTTAATCCTCCATCAAGTCGCGAAGGTACATTTCAAAACAAAGTCCCCAATGCGTGGGTACATCGTTGTCTTCGCAGTAGCGCAGGCACTTAGAAACGAATTCCGCAGCTTTCTTGACGGATTCGTAAAAATCATGACCGTTCAAGTACATGCCTGCAATGATTGAACTGATAACGTCGCCGGTTCCGCTGCGGTCGCCGCCGATGCGGTCCACCATCACGATTCGCGGCTCTTCGCCTTTGCTATAGACGTAGTTCATGATTTGCTTGCTGTTGTAACGGATGCCCGTCACAACGATGTGTTCTGGGCCTTGTTCTACGAGCTTTTGGCACATGGTCGCAAGCTCTGCGTCGTTGAATCCTTCTTCGCGGTATTTGACGTCGGTCAAGGTGCAAAGTTCGGTGAGGTTCGGCGTCAAGATGTCGGCGTAATGAACAAGCGCTTTCATCTTTTCACACAAACTAGGCGTGTATGTTTCGTAAAGTCGCCCGTAATCACCCATTACCGGGTCCACTAATGTGAACGTGCCGTTTTTCTTGAATGTCTTGAAAAAGTCAATCACGATATCGACTTGCTCTTCGGAACCGAGGAACCCAGAAGCGATGGCGTCGAAAGTTAAATTCAAATCCTTGTAGGTCTGAATGTAATCGCGCATTTTTGAAGTGTAGTCGTCGAAGTAATATTCGGGGAACTGCGTGTGTGCCGAAAGAACTGCAGTTGGCACGGTAACCGCTTGGATTTTCATGGCCGAAACGATCGGTGCCATAACTGCGATGGAGCACCGACCAAATCCTGTAACATCATTAATTAACGCGATTTTCTT
>CAMZFJ010000246.1 GCA_947306025.1 uncultured Fibrobacter sp. | reverse complement strand
TGCCAACTTCTCGCAAAGGATGCGGTACTTGGGCAAGAGCCCTGCATGGTGAATGCCGATGCCCTGCTTGAGCCAGCGCTTGACATCGGGGCCGTACGGGCTTGAAAAACGGACTTCTTTAATCGCTTCGTTAATCTTGACTTTTTCTTCTTTGGTGCAAAGGTCCAGACTCATGAAGTTCTGCGCGTTGCTGGCGGCGGCGGCCTGCGTAAAGTGAACGACGTAAACGGGTGCTTTGCCTTCGTTCACGAGCTTTTGCACTTCGGCCGAAATCTCTGTCGTGCTATAGCTAAAGTCTAGCGGCACCGGGCGCTGCGTTGAGCGGACCGTTACAGATTCGCGCCCCGTATGCTTTGTCATGTCGCGTTCGAAAAATTCCGTAGCGCCGACTGTGGCACTCATCAAAAGGAATCGCGATTGCGGGAGCGTCAAAAGCGGAACTTGCCAGGCGACACCGCGTTCGCGGTCGGAATAGTAATGGAATTCATCCATCACGATGTCCGTAATTGTGAGCGCTTCGCCTTCGCAGAGCGCCATGTTCGAAAGGATTTCTGCCGTGCAGCAAATGATGGGCGCGTCGCGGTTGACGGTGGCATCGCCGGTCGAAAGTCCGACGTTCTCGGCTCCGAATTCCTTGCAGAGCGCCATCCACTTTTCGTTCACTAGCGCCTTGATGGGGCAGGTGTAAACGCTACGGCGGTTGTGCACAAGGCTATCGAAGTGCAGCGCAAGCGCGACCATGGATTTCCCGCTTCCGGTCGGTGTATTGAGAATGACGTTCTTGCCGTCTAAAAGTTCGAGAATCGCTTCTTCTTGCGCGGGGTATAACGTTGTCCCGCGGGCTTCGGCCCACGCCATAAATTGTTCTAAAACGTCTTCGGACGAAATATCCGAACGATGCCCGTTGACCTTTTCGAGAAGTTCATTCAAAAAATCTTTGAGAATACGCTTGTTTTGCTCTGCCATAATGCGCTAAAGATAATTATTTGATAATAAATCGTCCGAAGTTTTCTATTTTCGTTCGTAAGGAGATTTGTTATGAAAGGAATCGTACTCGCTGGAGGCTCCGGCACGCGTTTGTATCCGCTCACGATGGTCACATCGAAGCAACTTTTGCCGGTTTACGACAAGCCAATGATTTATTACCCGCTTTCGACACTCATGTTGGCGGGCATTCGTGACATTCTCATTATCTCGACTCCGACGGATTTGCCGAATTTTGAACGTCTCCTTGGCGACGGCTCTGCCATGGGCCTTAACCTGAGCTACAAGGTGCAACCGAGCCCGGACGGACTTGCCCAGGCATTTATCCTTGGCGAAGAATTCATTGGCGATGACTGTTGTGCAATGGTCCTTGGCGATAACATCTTCTATGGTAACGGCTTTAGCCCGCTCTTGAAAGCCGCCGTCAAGAATGCCGAAGAAAACGGCCGCGCGAGCGTATTCGGCTATTATGTCGAAGACCCGGAACGCTTTGGCGTCGTGGAATTCGATAAGGATGGCAAGGTGATTTCGGTGGAAGAAAAGCCGAAGGAACCGAAGAGCAATTACGCCATTACGGGCCTTTATTTCTATGACAATCGCGTTGCAAAATTTGCAAAGGCTCAAAAACCGAGTGCCCGTGGTGAACTCGAAATTACAGACCTCAACAAGACTTACCTCGACAACGGCGAACTCGACGTGAAGCTCCTCGGTCGCGGTTTTGCGTGGCTCGATACCGGTACGATGGATAGCCTCATCGAAGCGGGCGAGTTCGTGAAAATGGTCGAAAACCGCCAAGGCATCCAAATTTCAGCAATCGAAGAAATTGCCTACATCAATGGCTGGATTAGCAAAGAAAAGTTGCTTGAATCTGCTGCAAAGTACGGCAAATCGCCTTACGGACAGCACTTGAAGAAAGTCGCCGAAGGAAAAATTCATTACTAATTAAATGGCTGAACTTAGAAACGTCATCCTGACGCAAGGAAGGATTCCGTAAAATTATTAGGTAGTTAGTTGTAAAAATTAGATAGTGATGCCCCGCCGCTTTTTATGGCAGGGCTTTTTTTTTTGTGTGTTATATGTTGTAAGTAAAATTTTGTTAAATATTGACAGTATTTTTCTTTTTTTTTATAACTTTGTCTTTACAACTTTGTTAAGAATGGTTATATTTTGTATGAAATTTTCTTAATTTGAAAGAAGAAAATAATAGAAAAATACTTTATCAGCTGCTATTCTGATACAAAAAAAGAAAAGTGGTTGGGTGTTTGTTTTAAATATTTGGCTTTTTCTGTTGTCAAGAATACTCGATTTGCTTAATCGAGTAGTTTTAGGTGTTTATACTAAACGGAAAAAAGTGTATAGAATGTTAATTTATGGTTAAGTATTTGTTTTGTGTGGTTTTTATAATAAATTTTGTATGTAAACTGTAATTTGTAAAAATAAATTTCCTAAAATTTATATGTGTTTGTGTTACTTTGCTATTGCAAATAAAAAAATAATAGTTTATCTTGTAGGCAACTTTTTTAACAAAAGGAGATAAAAATGAAAAAAGTTACTTTGTCAGCTGCTATCTTGGCTTTGTCTATGATGGGCTGCTCTGATGTAGGTCTGGACAACTCTGTTGCTTCTGCTCCGGCAAGTGAAGTGAAGAGCGAACAGGCTCATAATTTCTTGGCTAAATCGATTTACTATAACCAGTCTGAAGTCTTTGATAGACTTGAAACAATGGAACCTACGAATCCCTATAATAACGGCTATCAATTTTATGCGTATCCAAGTGCCGGTATTGGACTTTGGGGACAAACTCATGCTGACCTTGATTTGGGCGGCTATGAAGCAATAGGTGAATATCATGTAGTGCAAGCTCCGTTTGCTCCAAATACAATGCTTGTTGTTACGGGTCTTTATTCTGACTGCGAACGCGGATATAATGCGCCTTACTATACTACCGCGAACTGCCGCGGGTGGAAGAATCTTGAAGGTGTAGAATATAAGGTGAATCAAGGTATTATGGATCTCACTGCTCATTCGCTTCCTAATGCTCGTGGGCAAAAGCTTAGTCAGTGGAAAAATTACGATGAGCTTGGTGCTGTCTCTGCATTTGTCGCTGTTTGGAACCAAGGATCGCCTTATGAACTTGTGACGAGTGGGGTTACTTACAATGGTGGAATGTTCGAAGGTACTGATGGTGCTAAGAAGGCTCGTGCAATTTATAGAAAGTATATTTGGCCTAAGGTTCGCGAAAAGCTGTTTTTTGATTAATTCTAGCTGCTAGACCATTTATCTCAAGGAACTCGGCCTCGCGCCGGGTTCTTTTTTTTATGCGCGGAAAATATGAAGTGAAAAATTGATGCTAAACACTTTACTTTGTAATTTTATTGTATGTAAATGATATTTTGTTAAAATAAAATAGCAATAATTTATATTTAAATATATCATTTTGTTTAAAATTATGTTATTTTATCCATGCGAACTTTTTTTGAAGGAGATAAAATGAAAAAAGTTACTCTGTCTGCCGCAATTTTGGCATTGGCAATGATGGGCTGCTCCGATGCAGGTTTGGATAACTCTGTCGCTTCTGCTCCGGCAAGTGAAGTGAAGAGCGAACAGACTCATAATTTCTTGGCTAAATTAACGCCAGAACCGCTTTCGAGTGGCGAAGTTGGCCTTGAACATACTGGATTCAAAAGATATGTGTATCCAAATGATGGGATTATTGTAAATGTACATACAAGACCTGATGATTTTACTTGGAAATCGCGTGGTCGTGCAACGATTTGGGTGGAATCTCCCGTTGCAGCTGATGTTGCTACCGTTATTACCGTTGCCGTTGCGGGGTGCTCCATGGGGAGCAATGGTGATGTGAATTGCACTTATCATAGAGCCAATTGGGATGCGAAGTTTAATAGTAGGGGCTTTGACGTCTTCACGGCTGAATTGCCGGTCTCTTATGATCAAGTAGGTGTCATGGCTGCTTATGGTGCCGTTTGGAACCTTGGTAGGAGAAATATGAACGAATTTTATACTGCAACTTATGGTGGCAATTTGCCGGATAATATGGCTGATGCTATTTATAGAAAGTACATTTTGCAGGCTCAATACAACATTAATCATGGTCGTCCCATCGATGAAATGCCGTAGCGCTCATTTCTAGATATCGATTTATTGCGACGAACTCGGCTATCTTTTGCCGGGTTCTTTTTTTTGACTTGTTGCAGTTGGTCAAAACCCAAATTCAAAGTTCTGATTTTCTGCGGTTTACTTGTCTCTTTTCTATATTTCCATTGTAAATT
>CAMZFJ010000245.1 GCA_947306025.1 uncultured Fibrobacter sp. | reverse complement strand
ACCACCACTACCGCAAACTGCGCCGGGATAAAATCTAACAGCAAGTAAGCAGCCGCTGAAGCGCTCGAACGCCCGAGAATCCCCGCAAAAATGCCCGCACAAAGAAAAATGAGAATCATCAAGAAAATATTGCGGTCGCCTAGCGCCCCCGCCATGATATTCATCTTCTTGTCAAAATTCAATTTGCGGTTCTGCATGCATGCGACAAAAATCGCAATCAAGAACGCCGCCACGATGGGAATGTTATAAAAGCCCATCGAGATATGGAGAATGTATTCAAACGTAATGCCGAGACCCAAGTACAGAACTAGGAACACGGCGACCGGCAAAAGGGCTATCGGATTACCCTTGATTTTTTCTTCGAAATTTTCGTTTTGCATGTAACAAAAGATAGAAAAGCCCCCGGAAATTTCCGAGGGCTAACCACACAATATATGTTAGTGCAAAGAATCAAAAGTGACTTTAAAAATCTGATTGTTGTCAGGCATAAAGTCCGGCCTTTCAATTGGAACAGCACCCAACAAGTCTGCCGCGAACATATACGGCGTAATGATACACTTATTCGGTTTTTCCCATTCGGGCAAAGCGTAATACAAATCGAACGTTTCACTCTTTGCCTTGCTTGCCGTCATGAATCCGAACAAAGCGTGTTCAAAGCTGTGCAAGGATGTTTTCCAGTTGTGCGCCTTTGGATATTTTTCCAAAGGTTTATTTGTTGCGCTGTCAACATAGTGCCAAATTTCGCCATTTACCTTGTCCACCATGTAATCGAACCAATACTTGTGCGTATTGTTCAAATATTCATAATACGTCGGATCGTGGATGGCCAAGATTTCTGCGGCTTGGTCGAGTTCAGCAAGAATCCACCATTCCTTATCCTTGTCGAGAACGTTGTCGCTAACAAACCTTCTTGCCCAAGAACCATTTTCTTCGAGGTAAGCGTTCCTTAAAATCTTGTCAATATTTTCTCTAGCAAACTGAATGTAGAATGGTTCGCCAATCAATTCGCCGACTTTCAATATGACCCAGAAAGTCTTGACGGAGTGACCGAAATCGGTATGGTCCGTTCCGAGCTGCATAGAATGCGCATCGCTGTCAACGCCCCAGAAGAACTTATAGCGTTCGCTGTAGAACTGCGTTATAAGAATATCGACAATCTTCTTCATGTCCTTTTTCCACTGGGACTTGAAAGGCTCGGGCAAGACTGGCGTAATCATGAGCATATAGGCGTAAAGCTGGTCCAGCTGCGCCACAATCTGAACTTCAGGATCCTTCAGATAGCGCGGCTTCCAAGTCAAATAGCCCCGAGCATCATCCATATAGACGTTAAAGATAAAATCCTTCAGCTGGATAATGCGATACAAGACCGTCTTATCACGGGTCAAGAAATAATACATGCCAAGCCCGGTCAAACCGTAAGCCAAATCCTGGCTGGTTCTGAGCTTGTAGTCCTTGTCGAATTGACCGCACTTGATGCTCTTGGTCACATGCATTCCGTAATTGCCATCGAAAGCCTCCAAAAGAGCCAAGGCGCCCTTACGGCAAATATCAAGGTAATGCTTGTTGCCTGTCATGTGGAACGCAATTCCGAAAGCGTAAGTAAGGCGGGAATGAGCCCTGATGTAATTGTTTCCGCGATCGACTAAGCCCTTCGTATCCTCGGAACGACTAGCAGCATCATACTCCGGCGACGGTTCATCTTCCGGGATAACACGACCGTCGTTCGTGACATAAGTCGGGAAAAGCCCGTCCTTCATATCCGTAATTTCAGGTTTGTCCCAAAATTTCATTAAATCATGAACTACATGATTTTTCCAAATTTCAGGTGATACCGCATTGTTAAGCAATGCGTCTACGTCGAATCCATTTTTACCGATGATCATTTTGTAATTACCTCGTATGTTTTGATTATTTTATTGCAATACTTGTCCAAGTCAGCCGCAGAGCGACCCGTCACCAAATCCCTGTCGGCGTAAACGTGCGATTCGTCGGGAACAAACACAGCGCCCGCATTCACAACGTCCGAAAGCACGACCGTATGGCATATAACCTTGCGGCCCTTCAAAAGCTCCGGACAAGGAGTCATTAGCCATAAGGCATGGCAAAGAAAACCTTTAACAATACTGGGGTTCATCATGGCGCTCGCCATAAACCGCACCGCAGAAGGAGAGCGGAGCTCTTCGGCGCTTCCGAGGCTCCCCATTGGCGGAATTTCGCGCAAGCGGCAAGCGACATAATTGGCAGCGCACAGCACGATGGCGTAATCATTAGGATTGGCATCGGCAACATCCTTGCAAACAGTCAATGTTTCAGGCTTTTTATCCGGTTCCGTCACGTCGCTGACAACAATTCGCTCCTTTTTCCCCCAGAGATAGGTCAGCAATTCGACTTCAGCACCCAAGCCGCTGAAAAACGATTGGTATTTTTTGATTTCGTCTGGAATGTATTCCGTTTCAACTAGAACGGCCACTTTTTTTCCCGCTAGTATTTGCTTTTTCGGTTTCACCGGCTCCCCTTATGAATACAAGTTAATCATTGTAAGAATTACATACTTTAAATATAATATTAGTTTGTAAAATATTTTCACTGTTACAAAATATTAACAAACTGTAAAAACTTGTAGAGGAACGTTTATAAAATACTTTACCGAAGGCTTTTATTTGCCTAAACTATTCAAATGCCATGTGAATCCAAGCGAAACAAACGGCGAAAGCCCCTTGGCATGCCCGATATCCGAAATGTTTATGTTCTGCATTCCAAGCTTAAACCGCACACCAAAACGATTCTTGATTTCGCGTCTCTCTAAGCTTTCGACAGGTTTTACAACAAGCTTCGGGAAAAGAGCCTCGGCATAAACGCCAAATCCATAGCGGAAATACCGCTCATGTTGATACTCCGAATCCTCAATACCTTTTTGCGGAGGAACTTCTATCGCCGAAAAACCGAGATTGCCCCAGACGCCACTTTCAATATAATCCTTTTTCAGCCACCGATAGCCGAACTCTACATGGGCTCCAAAATCGCCCGTGCCGCAGGAATCGCACTTGGCATCCAAATTGCGGATACTCAACCCAATCCCGCCAAACCAGTCGCCAAAGTAAATATTAAAACCAAATCCTAGATAAAATAACGGATCAAAATCTGGGAAATCGCCAACCAAAAACGGTCGCCCAAAATCGGCATATGCGTTAAAGCCAAACGAACCAACAGAGCGAGCAACAGGCGCATGATCCGGTCTAGACATCGTTGCGACAACAGGTTCACTTTTCTGGAAATTCACGGCATTGGGGTCAATATCATACTTCATCCGGTGCGGATAATATTGCAACTGTTCAAGAAGCGGAGCATCCATCAAAGAATAGCACTCCTCAGAAAATCCATCCAAAAAGAAGATTCTTTTAGTCGGTTTTACCAGATCTTCGGTCTCTGGCAAAAGGCTCATCATTCTCTGCGAAATTTTCCACGATGAATCTTTTGAAATATCCGGTCCGACGTATGCAAACGAAAACAGTTCCTTTTTCTCTTCGCCAGACTTTGGCGTCACCCACGTTTTAGTTTCCTTGTCATAGACTTTGTCCACACGGATTTCATCGTGCACAAGGAAAAAGCCCCGCACAGCCATTGAGGAGTAACGTTCTTCAAACATCTGCTGGAACGTTGCTGGAGCTTGCATCAGGCGTTCTTTCTGCTGATTTTGCTTATACTCCGACCAGCCCATAAAAGTTTGGTACACCTCAGGATAATTCTTTTCGAATTGCGAGCTATGCGTCTCGAAATAATCACGGTTCAGATATTCTCTTTGTATAAGCTTCCCGTAGTAGGCGACGGGCGCAGTTTCCAATTTTTGCGCCACCGTCTGCGACTTTGCAAACTTATCTACAACAGACTTGAAGGATATACGCCAATCGGCAACATTCCATTCTGCAAATGAACATGAATAAATTATTAAAAGGAGTGCAAAGCAGCGTATAATCATTTTAAGGAATCTCCTTTAAAAAAAGCCCTAGAGCAATATACACAAAGCGTATCGGCAAAAACAACCTGTAAATATTGCAAAGGCGCCACTCCACAAAAAAAAGAACCCCGCATTGCTGCGGAGTCCTTTTGCTTTAAAGCCATGGAGCCTTTCGCGCTAGGAGTTTATCCCGGACTTACTCCGGGACGCTCCAGGCTGGCACTACACCTTACTGCAAAGTGATGAGAGTAAGGGTACGCTTGCCGACCTTGATACCCTTAGAGATATCGACAGTCTTAGCCTTCTTGGACGGGTCGTTGGCCCAGCCTTCCTTCA
>CAMZFJ010000244.1 GCA_947306025.1 uncultured Fibrobacter sp. | reverse complement strand
CCCGCACAGTTCGCGCAACCCGAAATGCCCCCGGAAATGGAAGCCCCGCCTCCGTTCGATGGCGACGAGCAATACGGCTCAAGCGAACCTCCCGAAGAAGCGCCGTACGATCCGAACGAAGAACCTTACGTCCCTGATGACGAGCCCTACGTTCCCGACGACGATTTCGGAGCCATGGACGATTTCGGCTAAGCCCACAAGATTTTAAAATTAAAGAGGAAATATGTTATCCATCAAGAACCTTAAAGCAAGTATCGAAGACGGCACCCAAATCCTGAAAGGGATCAATCTCGAGGTCAAGCCGGGAGAAGTCCACGCCATCATGGGCCCGAACGGATCGGGCAAAAGTACGCTCTCCAAAGTGATTGCAGGCCACCCCGCCTACCATGTCGATGGCGGTTCCGTAGAACTCGACGGCAAGAACTTGCTCGAAATGGAAATCAACGAACGCGCCAATTCCGGTCTCTTCATCAGCACGCAGTACCCCACCGAAATCCCGGGCGTGAACAACGTCGAATTTTTGAAGATGGCGCTCAACAGCAAGCGAGCCTTCCTCGGCCAGCCCGAAATGGGCGATGCAGAATTCAAGAAACTCTGCGAAGAAAAGATGGACTTGCTCGAAATGGACGCCCGCTATCGTGAACGCGGCGTGAACGACGGCATGAGCGGTGGCGAAAAGAAGCGTAACGAAATCCTCCAGATGGCTATTCTCGACCCGAAGGTGAGCTTCCTCGACGAAACGGATTCCGGCCTCGACATTGACGCCCTCCGCATCGTTGCAAACGGCATCAATCACATCATGTCGCCCGAAAAGGCAGTAATTCTCGTGACGCATTACCAGCGCTTGCTCGACTACATCAAGCCCACTTACGTTCACGTGCTCCGTCACGGCAAAATCATCTTGAGCGGAGGCCCGGAACTTGCCCTCAAGCTCGAAGATCAAGGCTACGACTGGATCGAAGAAGCCAAGTAAAGTCGAGGACGCATAATGAACGCTGAATTTATACAGAACTTGCCCACCGCGGAACAGGCGATAGCACGCCTCCGCGAACTCGGCATGCCCAAGCGCAATAACGAACTTTGGTCCTTCTTCCCGGTCGCCAAAATCCCGACTCCGGAATTTATGGGCACGAATTTTGCGGCAGCCACAACAGCTTCCGCAGCATCCCCAGCATCCCCGGCTGAAAATGCCGCGACCGCCACGGCCTCCCAAGAAGCCGACTTCGCCGCCCTCCTCCCCATCGCAAACCTAGCCCGCCCCATGATCCGCGAAATCGTGGCAGGCGCCGCCGAAATGGCAATGCTCAAGTGCAACAATGACTTTGGGCATACAGTCCTTGATATCGGCAAAGGCGCCAAGGTGAGCCTCGAAATCCTCGACAACAAAGTCACGCACGACATCGCCGCCGAACGCTTCGACATCAACGTTGGCGAAGATGCTGACGTCGAAATTTTCTTTGCAAATCCGGCTTGCGATTTGCCGCTCCGCTTTAGGCACTTCAACATCATCCAAGCCGCAGGCGCCAACATCCGCTTCTCTAGCATCTGCAGAGATACAGACATTGGCCGAGTGAGCGTCGAATGCCACCTCAAAGGAGAAGGCGCAAACTTCGATTACCGCAGCTTGCATGTTCTTGACGGGAACGCTTCGCAGCACAGCCGCCTCACCATCTACCACGAAGCCCCGCGCACCACAAGCACACAGCTAGCCCGCAACTTGCTTTCGGGTAACGCCCACGTGAGCTACGACGGAAGCGTCATCGTCGGTTACGACTGCACGGGAGTCAACTCCAGCCAGCTTGTGAACACCATCCTCATGAGTGAAGATGCAAGCGTCTCCGTGAAGCCGGTGCTCAAGATTTATCACGACGACGTGGAATGTACCCACGGCAACACTGTCGGCGAACTCGATGCAGAACAGATGTTCTACCTCGTGAGCCGTGGCATCCCGAAAAAGGCAGCCCAGGAAATGCTCATGCGCTCGTTTGCACAAGAAACATTCTTGCCGCTCCCCGAAAGCCCCGCCAAGAAAAGGCTGATGGCGGAACTCTGCAAATAAAGGCGACCCCGGCACTGATGTTCACACAATGGGCCGGGGATACAGCTAACAAAAAAAATCCGTCGGAAAACCGGCGAATTGTTTAATTTCCTTTACAAAACTCCGAGAAAATTTTAGAAAAAACCACAAAGGATTAGCAGCGTTGTGCCACTAAAAGCAACGATGAAATTCACCACAAAATCATCGAACGCGGTCCGTTCCGGCTTATCTTCCGAAACATAATAGTTTTTCATTCCACCACCCATTCTTTTCTCGTTTTTTGCAGAACTAAATCTACATCGTAAAGTTAATATAATACCATAAGCTATCAAAGGTTTTTTTAAATTTTATTTACATTACAAAATCTAAAAGTAATGCTCCTCACATATATGAGGAGCATTAATAGGACGCAAATCACACAACGCGATCCATTCCGTCGCGCGCATTAACAGCAACAATTATTTCTTAACGTCTTCGATCTTCTTGATGGGTTCATCCATCATGCGTTCAGCGATAACTTCCGGCGTTTCTTCAGCGATTGCAGCGTTCGATTCTTCCGGCATCCAAGGCTTGTCAAGGTTCTTTTCCCAAGAAACCGTCGGAGCCTGAACATCTTCGTGCGAGGTATCCACAATCGGGAGGCCCAAAAGTTCACGAGCGCGGTTGAGAGCGGCATCGATGTTACCGAGAGCGTTTTCTTCGCCGAGCTGCTTGAGCACACCGGCACGCGTCAAAGCCACCACCGGCTGGGCATGCACGCCACTCAAGAGGAGCTGCGTACCTTCGCGGTTGCAACGGTTGAGCAAGTCTTCGATCATGTTGATACCGGCAGCATCAATACTCGAAACGCTACGCATGCGCAAAATCAAAATCTTCGGCTTTTCCGAAATGCGGTTCATCGTTTCCTTGAACTTATCGACAGCACCAAAGAAGAGCGAACCGGCAAGTTCGTAAACAACGACACCCTTCGGCACCTGGCGCGAAAGCTCGTTGTGAGCGGCTTCTTCGTCATCTTCCTTGAGAGCAGAGGTCACCGATTCCACTTCGGCCACATCAGACATACGCTTGATAAAGAGCACTGCAGCAAGGAGCACGCCCACTTCGATAGCCACCGTAAGGTCGATAATCACCGTGAGGAAGAACGACACAAGCATCACCATCACATCGCTCTTCGGAGCCTTGAACATCTTGATGACGCTGCGGTAACCGCACATGTTGAAAGCAACCTGGAAAAGCACAGCGGCAAGAGCAGCCATCGGAATCATTTCGGCGTACTTGCCGAGCACAAGCATAATCAAGAGCAAAACAACCGCATGCACAAGGCCAGAAATCGGGCTCACGGCACCGTTACGGATGTTCGTTGCCGTACGGGCAATAGCACCCGTTGCCGGAATACCACAGAAAATCGGGCTTACAATATTAGCAACACCCTGACCGAAAAGTTCCGTGTTGGAGCGGTGCTTTGTACTTGTCATACCATCAGCCACCACAGCAGAGAGGAGCGATTCGATAGCGCCAAGCATGGCAATCGTGAGTGCCGGCTGGAACACCTTCTGCATCATTTCAAGGCTGATGTTCGGGAGGTGCGGCACCGGGAATCCACTCGGAATGTGGTTTTTCATGCCAATCGTCACCACGCCGTGACCGTTCACCGGATCATCCCAGCCGAGGACCTTTACCATCACCGTTGCCACGATAATCGCAATGAGGGAGCCGGGAACCTTCGTGGTAATCTTCGGCCACAAGATGCAAACGGCAAGAGCGATTGCGCCCACGATTACAGAGTAAACGTTCATCGAGCCGAACGAAGAAACGTAAAGCTTAATCTTGCCCACGGCATCAGCCGGGTCAGCGCCCGCAAACGTGAGGCCGAAGAAATTCGGCACCTGGCCAAGCGCAATAATAATAGCGATACCCGCCGTGAAACCGATCGTCACCGGATACGGAATAAACTTGATAATCGCACCGAACTTAGCAAGACCGAAAATGACGAGGAAAATACCGGCCAAGAGCGTTGCCGAAGCAAGGCCATCGTAACCGTACTGGCTCACGATGCCGTAGACAATCACGATGAAGGCGCCCGTCGGGCCGCCAATCTGGAAGCGGGAACCGCCCAAAAGCGAAATGATAAAGCCAGCGATAATGGCTGTGTAAAGACCTTGTTCCGGGCCAACGCCAGATGCGATAGCAAACGCAATCGCCAAGGGGAGCGCCAAAATGCCCACGATCAAGCCCGACATCAAATCGCTGGTGAAGTCCTTGCGGGTGTAGCCACGCTTGA
>CAMZFJ010000243.1 GCA_947306025.1 uncultured Fibrobacter sp. | reverse complement strand
GCGAACTGTTCAGCGAACGTCGGCACCACGAACGTCATAAGTGCAATCACCACGACAATACCCACGATAATAACCATGATCGGGTAAGTCAAGGCTTTTTTCACTTTGCGTTTGAGGCGCTGGTTGTTTTCGAGCGTTTCAGCCAAACGAGCCAAAATTCCTTCAAGGATACCACCCGCTTCACCTGCAGCCACCATGTTGCAATACAGGGAGTCAAAAACTTTCGGGTGTTGCGCCAAGGCATCTGCCAAAGAAGAACCACCGTTAATCGATTGTGTTAGTTTGTGTACAACACTTTTAAGTTCAGGGTTTTCGCACTGCGCTTCAAGGATGTTCAAGCACTGAAGCATCGGAAGACCAGCCGAGCACATAGACGAGAACATACGCGTAAAACGAGTAATGTCTTCGGTCTTGATGCCAGAACCAATCTTAATCTTGATTTCGGTCGGTTTTTTCTTGAGGCTCGTGATCACCAAACGGCGACGGAGCAAGAGGGCTTCGGCTTCAGCCTTGTCTTTCGCTTCGAGCGATCCTTCAAAGCTATTACCTTGCGCGTTTTGCGCCTTGTATAGGAATTCTGCCATCGATTACACCCCTTCTTTTACGAACAATTGTTCCAACTGGTCCGGACTCGACGAACGAGCAAGTGCATCGAAACGGTCAACCTTGTGATTCTTGACAAGTTCGCACAAGCACATGTTCATCGTGTTCATGCCGAACTTCTGACCAATTTCAATCATGGATTCAATCTGGTGAACCTTGTCGTCACGGATCAAGGCGCGAATACCCGGAGTCACGTTCATCACTTCGTACGCCATCACACGGCCACCGCCAATCTTCGGGATAAGCGTTTGACAAATAACGCCTTGCAACACGAACGAGAGCTGAGTACGCACGGTCTGCTGTTCGCCCTTCGGGAACGCGTCCACCACACGGTTAATCGTCTGTACGCAAGAGTTCGTATGCAATGTTGCAAACGTCAAGTGACCGGTTTCTGCAATAGTCAGTGCAGAGCGGATAGTTTCGAGGTCACGCATTTCGCCGATAAGCACCACGTCCGGGTCCTGACGGAGAGCCATCTTAAGTGCCTGGGCAAAGCTGTGCGTATCGCTACCGACTTCACGCTGGTTGATCATGCATCCCTGGTGCTTGTGCAAAAATTCAATCGGGTCTTCGACCGTCAAAATGTGGTCGTGACGTTCCTTGTTGATTTTGTCAATCATGGCCGCCAAGGTTGTCGACTTACCGGAACCAGTAGCACCGGTCACAAGGACCAGCCCAGAGGGTCGGGTCGTAAATTCGGCCATGATCTTCGGTAGACCAAGTTCCTTGAATGTCTTGATATCAAGTGGAATAATACGGAGGGCAAGCGCTACGCAGCCTCGCTGCAAGTAGGCGTTCGCACGGAAACGCGCAAGATTTGCAATGCCGAATGAAAAGTCGCATTCCTTTTGCTGTTCAAAAGTCTTTTTCTGGGCTTCATTCATCAAGCTGTAAGTCATACGCATGGTTTCGTCTGGCTTGAGCTTATTCTCCCCAATGGGAGTAAGCTTACCGGAAAGACGAATAAGGGGGGGGGCACCGGCTGTAATATGCAAGTCGGAAGCACCTCGTTTGACCATTTCTGCTAAAAGATCCTGAATGTTATATGCCATACTCTAGAATATAATTTAAAAACCTCGAAAATTTCATAAATTCTTTACACAATGCGTTCATCCACTTATAAAATACTCGCATGGGTAGGGGCAATCTTATTCTTCGCGTTCGCTTTTTATGCGATGGAATCTCGTTCGCGCCCTAAACTAGTCTTTCCGGAGACAGTTGTGAATTTTGCTGCCGAAAATGTGATGGGCGGCACATCAAGCTATGCAAACGAGAAAGGGACGGCTACGCTCATTGTGCTTACGGCATCTTGGTGCCCTGCATGCCGCGCAGAATTGCCCGTGCTCAAGCAATTCTATAAAGAATTCGGATCGAAGGGCCTCAAAATTGTGATGATTGACGAGGACGATTCCAAGAAGGTCGCCCGCAAGTACAAGAAGAGCATGGATATCCCGTGGACGATGCTCCACTGGAACTACGATGCGATTAAGGCGCTCGGCAATCCGGGCGTGATTCCCGTGAGCTTCGTCGTGGACAAGGACGACAAGATCCAGCACGTCGACGTCGGTTCGTTGAACGAACTGAGAGTGAGACAGGAACTCAAGAGACTGTTGGGGAAGTAGGTTTAGGTTACAGGTTGTAGGTATTAGGAATAGTATCACATGCTTCGCACGTCTTTATAAGATGGCGAAGCCATGATTATCGGGCCTAATACCTAACTCCTAAAACCTAAACACCTAATCAAGCTATCGGACTGGGGAATAAAATCACGTCGGCGATTTCTTCTTTCCCGAGGGCGAGCATGAACAGGCGGTCCAGCCCAAGCGCCACACCAGAACAAGCAGGCATTCCCGATTCCAAAGCCGCGAGGAAACGTTCGTCCAGCGGAGGCAGAGGCTTGTTCATTGCGCGGCGGATGTCGAGGTCCGCGTTGAAGCGACGACGCTGTTCCACTGCATCCGTGAGTTCCGTATAGCCGTTGCACAGTTCCACCTGATTCACGAAAAGCTCAAAGCGGCGAGCCCACACGCGACCGTCAGCGTCGGTGTAGGTCTGCGCGAGCGCAGCCTGCGATGGCGGATAATCCAAGATGAACTCGGGGCCGTTACTCGCCAGCGCGGGCTCGACCAAGAACACCATCATGTAGTCCCACCACTCTTCGCGAGTGAGCGTTTCACTCCCAACAGGCACAGGGACATCACGCGCAACACAAGCATCTGCAAAATCCGAAAGCTTTTCGCAGAACGGATCGATACCAGCGTAGTTCTTAAACGCATCAATCCAGCGGGTGCGGCGCGCGTTTAGTTTAGTCCCAATAATTTCGCTCACGAGGTCTTCGACTTCGTCCATGAGCTTTTCTTGCGGCATGCCCACGCGGTACCATTCCACCATCGAGAATTCGTTGTTGTGGTGGCCGCCGAATTCGTCCTTGCGGAACGATTTGGTAATCTGGAAAATGTCACCGAAGTTCGCGGCAAGCAAACGCTTCATATGAAATTCCGGGCTCGTCATCATGAAGCGCTTTGGATCTTCGATTTCAAAGTAATCGAGTTGCGGGTCCGTTCCGCCATAGGCAGAAAGCACCGGCGTCTCGACTTCAAGCGCATTACGACGAACAAAGAAATCACGGACCTTGGTCATCAACGCTTGGCGCTTGATCCAAGTTTCACGCGAACAGGTGGGCGCAAACGCGCCCGATTTCAAATTCTCCATTTATTCAGCTCCGGCTACACAACGGACCGCAAGATAGAAACTCGGGTCCACCGTGATAGAGCCGACATCCTTGTCAGATGCAAACATGGTACGGGCTTTGCCACGACCATCCGTATCGACATCCGCAGTCCAGAAGTAAGCGCCATCGCCCATCGTCGTGCAGACGCCGCTCTTGTTAGCATAACCGCCGAACATTGCCGTGAATGCGTAATCGTCGCTGCCGTTGCTCTTGAGCTTAAGCGCTGCTTCGCGAGAACCGCCAGCGTATTCTTCAAGCTTTTTCCAGTCTGCATCCGTGGCGAGATGATAGCCATCCGGGCAAGCGGTCTTGGCGGCTTCTTGCGTGTAGAGTCGGCCGAAGGTCTTGCAATTTCCGTCATCGCGGTCATAGCACATCGAGCCATCCTTGGCATCGTAATTCAAGTTTTCTACGAACCAATTAACACCACCAATTTCCTTGACCTTATAAACTTGTTTGTCGCGTTTGTCAACAAAGTTCTTGAACACCGGGCAACGCGTGCTGAAGCCTTCGGCAGAAAGAATCGGATCCACCTTGCCTTTCCATGCGGTGCAGAAGCGGAACAGCTGACCGCCCGGGAGCGAAGCGCCCTTATGCTTGGCGGCCCACGTCTTCACATAATGGAGACCCGTCACAGCGGTATCGGGAATCGAGAGCACCTTGGCATACTTGCCAGCGAGTGCGGCATACGTACCGGCAACAGACATCGGAGCCTTCCAGAATCCATCAGAAAGACCTTCGCGCAAGCTTGCAAAAATCGGAGACGGCTTGTAGACCTTAATCGTCTTGTCCACCATCTGTTCAGGTTTCGTCTTGCAGTTCACATCATGGTCAATGGCCATCAATGAATTTGCATCCACCTTGCACTGGGCAATGCACTTTGTTCGTGCAGCACCTTTCTTGGGGCAAGGTTTCCAGACCGTTGTATCGACACTCACGAGAGACTGTTTTCCAAAAGCCTTCGTCTTTGTTGCAGCCTTAGCCACTTCGTCAAGCG
>CAMZFJ010000242.1 GCA_947306025.1 uncultured Fibrobacter sp. | reverse complement strand
TAATACAGATACGGATAATTTATCAGATATTCCGAGCAGTGGGCGTCATTCGGATTATACTGGTGAGCCATCCAGTTGGCATGGCTCTCGGCGAACCACCCCGAATGGCTGTTGTTGCCCATCCAGCCGGCAACGCCCTGCAAGCCGTGCGCAAACTCATGCGACGTTCCCCAGTAATCCTTGAGGGAGCCAACGCCAATCCACATGCCTGGGCCAAATTCGTTGTTCAGTCCCTTCACGTAGTCCTGGCCACCGTAAAGTGCCGCCATCACAGAGTTGTCGAACACGTAAATGTTGCTTTTGAGTTTTCGGTCTGGGCTTTTCGGGAACGGGAGCATCCAGCCGAGCGAATCGATATAGAATGAATAGACTTTTTCAAGCGACTGGAGCACGCCCTCTGCATCCGATGTCGGAATGGCAACATTATTCGCCTTGCCATCGTCGCTCGTCGGCTTTTTGCAAACCTCGAAATGTTCCGAAGAACGAATCAGCGTAAAGCCATTGCTTTCACACTGCGGAATCCAGTTTACGTCTGCGAATGCGACAACAGCGGCAACGCATACAATTTGCGGAAATAGTCTCATATCACAACCCATCAACAACCCTAGAACATTCTAGGTACTATTAATATATGCTCTCGCACTCTCAAGTGCAAGAGTTAATTAATGCAAGGTAGTCTTGAGACAACGAAAAATACCGAAATTTCGACGATGATGAAATTAATAGATGCTGTAATAAAAAAACATGTTTCTGCATCACTCGACTCCCGCGTCATTGCTCTTCGTGCATAAGCCGCGATTATCCAATGCGTGAGCAAGCTCCTACGTTGTTCCGGAGACTTGAGCCGGAATCTTAGTCACAAAAAATGGCGGCTCATGCTTCGACATTGCTCAGCACAGGAGTCCGCCATGAAAATGCCACAATGATATAACAATTTACAGAATTCTACTACTGTTTTTGGCCGCTCACGCCGTAACGACGTTCAACGCCGTTTTTCTTGAACCGGACAAACAGACTTTGTTCGCTATAATCAAAATAAAGTCTTGGCGACTGCGATTCTACCGCACGTACACTTGGCAAGTTTCGAATGGCATTTGTGCTATCCTGAGCGGTCGTATCCGTTTTCGAAGAATCCGTCACGACAGTATCTTTCTTGCTCGTGTCAGGAGGCGGTTCCTGCGACTTGAGGATTTCGAGCATTTTTTCGGCATAGCGTTCGCCAAATTTTTCATACCCTTCACGAGTGAAGTGCAAAGTATAGCTCGCCTCTTTAAGCGCCGGGCAACCCTGTGCCGAAATCAAGTGTCCGTTCGGGATGAGGTCCGCGGCCTGTTTCACGGCATCATTACGCCAACCCAAATCCCCTGTCGGAGCAAGCTCACCAATGAGAATCGGGGTCTTTTCCGGATCCAGTTCCAGTTCCTTAATCAAGTCGTCATAAACTTTCTTGACGCGTTTCGGCCAGTCGTTCATCTGGTAGTCCGCTTCACCCTGATGGAACAAAAATCCCTTGATGACGCCTTTCTGCTTTGCGATTTTGCCCATCTCGACAATGCGTTTGTACAAATCGCCGCCATATTCGTCCAGGTACTGGATCCACCAGGTATCGCCCTTGTTCTTTGCGCTTTGAACGTAAGACTTGTTGCGGTCCTTGTCGAACAAGTCGATGCTCTGCCCGCCAATAGCTACGTTCGCGACGGCAATTTTGATGCTGTCCGAGAGTTCCTTCACCATTTTGCGTCCAAAGATATCGACAATTCCCACCTTGGATTGGCTATGCCCCATCGGTGGTGCCGCCGGATAGAGCTCGCCTACCTTCTGGTTGGAATGATTTGCGGCTCGCAACACCAGGAATCGCGGGTCCTGCACACGGTCTTTATCGGTTACTGTCGCCTGCCCGGACATGTTCGATTGCCCATAAGCAAGGTAAATATGCAGGTTCGGGTCCTGCGCAAAACTTACCGCACCGAGTACGGCAATTGACATTAGGATTTTTTTTAGCATTTGTCCTCCAAACAAAAAGCTGTCACCCACGTGACAAATTATACAACCCTTGTCTTTAATTATAATAAAAAAGAACCCCTTATCGAGGTTCCTTGAAATAATTGTGTTGTCAAAAAATGCAATGCAGCAATTCTTTATTCTAAAGAATTTGGAACATTCCACATTCTCTTTTTGAAATCAAAAATAAAGCGTTCTTTAAGGTTATTGTTATTCAAAATTTTCACAACATTACCATCATCCATAATCTTCAAAGATTCGTAATCTATATTCAATAAAGGATGAAAATCATCAACCGATTCAGCGTTTTTCGGATTAAAGCTCACAGAATAACTAAGCTTGCCTTTATTCCTTTGCGATCCATCACCGAATATAAAAACATTCTTTCCATGCTGAACTTTTTCAACGTTCGCCGACAACGCTAAATCCATTTTATCAAAATCAAGATGGTCTAAAGCAATAGCCTTACTTCCCTTGTGAACATAAAAAACAAGTTTGAAATAGCAAGTCATTTCGCTATCAAAATCATGAGCATTAAACAAATCTAAGCTCATATTTCTAGCATACTTGAATGGTTTTAAAGTAAGTTTATACACAACTGCATTTTTTCCATCAACCAATTTAAGTCTTTTATTTTCATCAAGCACTGAATATTCATTCAGATCCACGAATTCATCATTATTGATTTCATGAGCTTTATCGTCCGTAAGAATTTTGTCTAGAACAGCGACATGATTTAAGAACTTAAATTTATGCAAATACTTTTCAATTATTTTATTCAACTTCGATAATTCAATTTCATAATCTTGCGCTATCGACAACGCAATTCCGTACTGCGTAAACTTGCTATAATCATCAGCAATTTCAGCAATATTTTTAACACTAGATTCAGTCCCATCCAATAAAAATCCATTTCTATCCAAGAGAGGTATCTCTATAGCTTCAAGCTTTTCAAAATACTTATCTAAGGAGAACTGCACCATTTTTACTTTATTACTAAACACAAAATTATCTAGCGAACCACTTGAGGTTATAGAAATTTTCAAGTTATCCTCATTCAGTTGGAATGGTAAAATTTTACCGACCTTCGCTTGTGTAACACCGGGCAAATCCAATACAAATGAATCAAAATTCGACATCAAGAAAACATTATCTTTTGCAATCGATGTTTTCACATCATAAGAAACAACCGCATTGATATCCGTTTCAAAATTCATTATGGCAAAATCGACATTTTGCTTTTCAATCTTTGGACAAAATTCAACAGCCAGCGACTTTCCAAGAACATCAACATGCTTCAGCACATCCTCAGATTCTTTAAAGACATCGAACACGTCCGCTGCAGAATCATTTTGAGTTCCAATCCTGATATTTATCGCCGATAAAAGCTCTTCCACCTTTAGCGCATTCACAGCGCCATCGTCAATCGACAAGGTATCCAAAGTCTTTTTTACGCTCGGCAAATCCAGCAGAACAGCATTTTCAGATTTTGTCATATTGTTTTGCAAGGCTTGCAAAACCTTCGCATCAAGACCGCTGACAATTTCTATAATTTCTTGGGTACTGTATTCACGCTCACCAATTTTCAATTTTTTCCCGATATACGGAATTTCGAAATCGTCCCCCAATCTAGGGAACGACACTTTTGATGAAGCATTAGGCAAATTGCTATTTGTACTTTTTTGATTAACGCCACTTACAGAGCAAGCGCATAGCGTAAAAAACAATAGCAAAGATGCCAAAGACAACAATTTTTTCATTTAATCCTCCAAATAACTATTCATAACGACTTTTTACATCATATAAAATAGAATATAAAAAATGTAATCCCCAAAGTTCGAGATCTTTCGAATGAAATATAATGGAGCCACTCCCAAATGGAACTCAAGAAACAATGGATCCTCGCTTACGCGAGGATGACTTTACCGACGAAAGCTACACCATGGAATCAATCAATGATTTTTCGTTTGCGCAAGGATGACAGCTCGGGATAACACTCTTCTAAGTTCTACCCTCAGTCTGCTACTTCCTTCCGATATTCTTGAAATTCGGAGCGATAATGGTGCAATTGGTATCTTTAGGAGCCTGGCGATACAGCACCAAGTCCACCGTAAAGAATCCCTTGGTCGAAGCACTCACAGACCACTTGCTCCCAGCAGGGCACTCCTTGAAATTCTTGTTCAACGTTGCCGCAAATCGGCTGCCATTTACATTGTACGTAAAGTAACTCGTTGTAAGCGAATCCGGCATTTGCAGCGCTTTGGGGCCGCCGATTTTACTGTTCTTTGCAAAATATGACTTTTGAGCCTTAATGTAGAACAGCGTCTGTTGCGTCAATT
>CAMZFJ010000241.1 GCA_947306025.1 uncultured Fibrobacter sp. | reverse complement strand
CACGCGTTTTCATCGTCACGCGCATGCCAATATTCGCCTGTGCTTGCTTGGCATAATCGGTGTTCGGATACTTCTCGATAATTTCCTTGTACAATTCTTCGGCGGTATCCGGATCGTGCAAGAACTCGTCATAGATAAAAGCCCTTGCATAAGAAGCTCGCATCACGCTAGCCGTGTCTTCCGACTTTTCAATGACATTCGTAAGCCTTGCAAGTGCACTATCCGCTTCGGAAAGTTTAAGCAAGAAGAGTTCCGCAATCATAAATTCATTCGCAAAGAACGCCTTCATATTGGGGATCGAATCCTTACTTTGGAGAATTTCTTCGTTGCGGTCGCGCATCGAAACAAGGCGCCTCAAAGCAGTACGACGTTCACGGGACTTTTTACCATATTCGCTAATGGACCTTGCAATATAGCTGCTGTCGTAATAAGACATGGCAAGCTCGTAATTCAACGTCTTGGTCTGCTCGTAATCGCCCATATTGAAGTAACTACGAGAAGACTGTTCCGTCTTCGCATACTCCGTATTGACCTTATTGAAAATCACATAGGCATCCGCTTTTTTACCAGCCCAAAGCGTTGTTTCACCGATACGGACCAAATAAAAGGAACGCTGATTTTCATAAGCTTCGTTCTTGTAAAGTTGCTTGTATTCATCGGCGGCCTTGAGGTATTCCTTGTTGTTCACAAGGCATTCTGCCGACTGTTCGCTCGCCGTCTGGCGTTCGCGATCGTTCAAGTTCGCGATTTCCTTGGCGTTATAATGGTGGTGCGCCTTTTCCCAATTTTCCATCTTGAAGTAAAGCCCCGCCAAACGGAAATGCGCCTTGCCCTTCATGTAAGGGGTTCCGCTCGTATCGGCAAGCACGGCTTCCAAGGCGGCAATCGCCTGCTCCGGGGCTTCGGATTTTTCATCCAAAAGCGACAGGAGGTTCAATCCCTGGAAATAGTACGGGTGATTTTTATCGGCCACTACAGGTTCTAGCGCAAAGCGGCTAATATTGAATTCCTGGTTGCGGTAAAGGCAGTAGGCACGCTGGTATTCTACAGCACGCATGGAATCGTTATCGGAAAAATAGCGTTCGTATTCGTCGTACTTGGTAATAGCCTTGGGCCAATCGGCTTTATGCCTGTAAGATTCTGCAATGAGGAACACGGCCTCGGCTGTACGCTTCTTGTTTTTGGGGAAGCGCTCCAGCACTCGGGAACCTTTTTCGATGATTTTTTCGTATTTCTGAGACTCATCGCCACCCGGATAAGACTGGAGTTCGTCGGGAACGCTGTCCAGACGGGCGGTGCGGAGTTCCGTCGCTTCATCGTAGAGACGTTCTGCATTGAACATGTGATTCAAGTAGGCGCAGCAAGTGCAACCATCCAACAACGCAGCGAAAAAAACGAGAGCTAAAAAACGAGCACGGAACATATAGCTACAAAATAGATAATTGCGAGCTAAAATTCCATAAGAAGTGGCAGATAATCGCAAAGTTTCATGCCTGACGGGGGCAAAGTTTTGCGATCCAGGCGAACCATTCGCACTTCGGCCGGTTTTCCGACGATACGGGCAAGGATTTCGAAGTTATCGCGAGTTTCCCAAACGGCGGCATCCAAGACAACCCCGTTCCCGCAATCGGTTTCACCCGTGTTATTGCTGATACCCGAAATTCTTGAATTTTGCTTGAGCAAGCGCGAGAAAATTTCTGGAGCAACACCCAAATGGTTCGAGTTCGAAGCAGAATCATAAACAACCACATGAACTTCTTTAAAGCGGTTCTGCGAATCAAAAACGACCGTATAAGTGTGGTGGTAAGGATTTTCAAAGAAGGATTCCTGCCAAACAAAGCGCTTCACTTGTTTAAAATTCGCAGGGGAATACTTTCTAAAGAATTCCTGCGAAGAAGCCCCGTAACGAACAAGATAATGTCCCAACTTTGTCGAGAAATCATGTTTCTTTTCGGGAGCCATCGATTCACGGAGACTATCTATAGCGCGGTTCAAGTTGGCCGTAAGCCCGTTATTGTATTCCTCAATAGCCACTTTGCGGACTTGTTCAAGTTCACTTATACGGGACTTGATATCCGGGTATTCCGGGTCGTTCTTGAGGATGTAGTTGAACTCGCGGCGGGCCATGTCGAACATGTGGCCTTTGGTATAAGCAATTCCAAGAGCTTCGCGAAGCGGCAGATTTTCAGGATAACGTTCTACCAGCGGTGCAAGAATGTCGCAGGCCACCTGAGCGCGGTCCCTGGAGGAACCGGCATAAGAACCGTTCTTTCCGGGAGCAGTCTTTTCGCCAATCGTCGCCATGGCGCGGCGAGCCTTTTCGAAATCGGGACGGAACGCAATTATGCGCTGGTACGTCTTTTCGGCTTCGTCAAACTTGCCGTTATATTCGGCAAGGTAGCCACGCAAAAGGTGCAAATCCGAAGAAAGCGGGAACTGCGTCAAAGCGTAATCGACCACGAGGGCCGCACTGTCCAGCACACCTTCATCGTGATAGATTTTTGCCAAAAGCTCAAACGCGCGCTGCGAGTCGCCCGCAGAAAGGCTGATGGCCGCACGGCATTCGCTTGCAGCCTCCCTCATGTTTCCATTTTTGAGCAAGAGTTCCGCATACCACAGTCTGATTTCGTAAATGGACGGAGAGCGGTTGCTTGCCATCTTGGCAAGTTCAAGCGCTACAGTCAAGTTCCCAGCCAACAACGACTTACGGCTGTCGAGATAAAAACTGATTCCCGTACTCGGGTAACGCGACATCAAACGCCCAATCAAAAGATCAGCGCGGTCGCGCATCACTTCCGTTACGGAATCCATGTGAAACAACGTATTGACTTCACCCCAGACAGCCGCATCGACATTCGGGTACAAAAGCACAAGCGCATCGTAAATTTCGTATGCAGCCTTGGTCGCCCCGCTCCGCGAGAGTTCCCCCGCACGGCGGAATTCAGCCTGAGCCTGTACAGGAAGTCGTTCGACATCCGCCTTGAAGTTCGGAGCATCGCCATTCAAAATAGACGAGCCCGCCTTAAGCCCAAACGGGATTTCCCCCACTACAACTTTCGAGGGACCGTATTTATTGTAAAGCTTGTACCCACCATATGCAATCAACGCACCAAAGAAAAAAAACAGAAACAGGTACGCAGCAGTGCGAGAAGCAGATGAGGTGTTCGCCATCAGAATCCCTATCTAGAGTTCCAATTAAATTTCCAAAAAGTCAGCCAGTTTTTCTTTGTGTTCCTTGCTCTTCTGCAAGCGACGCAAAGTCTTGTTCTTAATCTGACGAACGCGTTCACGGCTGAGTTTCAAATCTTCACCAATATCTTTTAACGTTGTGTCTTCGACGGTATCGAGGCCATAGAACATGCGGAGGATTTCTTCTTCGCGCTGCGGAAGTGACGAAAGCGTTTCCTGGATGAGTTTCTTGCGTTCTTCGCGTTCCATGTCTTCGTCCTGGTTGCCATCGCTACCGAGCACGTCCATAAGCGTACTCACGGAGTCGGCACTGGAAACACCGGCGTCATCGCCAATCGGAGCGTCGAGCGAGATATCCACAATTTTTTCCATGACTTCGACGATATCGCGTTCGTACGGAGCAAATTCTTCCATCGAAATGGTCTTGTCGTAGTCACCGCCGTTCTGCATCAAGGCGCGTTTAAAGCGATTCACAAGAGCGAGCTTGTTAGGCGGAATGCGGACCGCGCCCACTTGTTCGAACAAAGCCTTCTGGATGGACTGGCGGATCCACCACACGGCGTAGCTGATGAACTTCACGTCCTTGTCCATGTCAAAGCGCTTAGCCGCCTTGAAAAGACCGAGGTTCCCTTCGTTGATGAGGTCCAAAAGCGAGAGACCGCGACCCTGGTACTTGCGGGCGACGCTCACCACAAATCGCAAGTTACCACGGATAAGGCGCTGCAAGGCAGACTTTCGAATTTCTTCGGTGTCACCGTTCTTGATGATTTTCAACAGCGCCGACTCCTCCTGCGGAGTCAACGTAGGATACCTATTCAAGTCACGAAAATAAAGAGCTTCGTTAAAATCACTCATAAAAACAACACCTTTTGTCTTGGACAGACCGCCATTGACAGTTTAAAATATGGTTTTTTATGCCGTTTCCGTCAATTCCTTGAGTTTATCGTATGGGTAAATTCCCGAACGATGCCCATCGCTAAAAGAAAGACCTACTGCATAGCGACCAATCGACTGGATATGTTCAAGCTTTACATCCAAGGGAACGGTCGAATCGTCCAAGAGTTTTTCACCAGTATGTTCATCGACACAGAGCGCGCACGGACAAGCTAAACGGAGTTTGAGGACATCGCATGCAGTGCGAGTTCCATCATTCCA
>CAMZFJ010000240.1 GCA_947306025.1 uncultured Fibrobacter sp. | reverse complement strand
TAAGTCGTGAGCAGCACGTCGGCGTTGAATTTTTGCAGATTGCGGCGGCCGCCGTGGTACGCGAAGAACGTGAGTTCCGGCGCAAACTTCTTGATTTCGACTTGCCAGTTGCAAAGGAGGCCCGCAGGCATCACGACGATTGCTTTTTTCGTCTCGAATTTGCCTTCCTGCTTCATCTTGAGAAGGAACGTGATGACTTGTAGCGTTTTGCCGAGGCCCATGTCGTCGGCGAGAATGCACCCGAAGCCGATTTCCAGATTCTTGTACATCCAGGAGTAGCCGCGCATTTGGTACGGGCGCAGTGTCGCGTTCAAGTTTTCGGGCAATGGAATTTCTGTTTCGGCGCGCCAGGCGTCGAATTGCTGCTTAAAGTCGCTAGCCATTTCCACTGGGATGTTGTCGCATTCGCCGGTAAAGCAGGCTTGTACGAGTTTGGCTTGCGTAATGACCGGAGCTTGTTCTTCTTCGAGGATTTCGTCTTCGTTCTCGGCATTTTCGGCGGCAGTGTCCGTGGCATTTGTGGAGTCGGAATTCGCAGATTCTCCGTCGCGAGACTTCGCGGATTTTTTGTCGGTTGCGCCGGACTTGCCTTCAATTTTATCGCGAATAGATTGCAAGTCTTGTTCCGTCACTTGCACGTACTGCGACTTGTATTTTAAAAGACCGTCGGCCTGTTCGGCAAGTTCCAAAAATTCCTTTGCCGAAATGTTTTCGTCACCGATGGCGATTTCCCAGTCAAAGTCGAGAAGGTCGCTTGCACTGAACGCTCCGAAGCTCATGCTGCCTTGCAAGCGCATTTTGGGCTTCGGCTTTCCGATGTTTAACAAGTTCTTTGGAATCTCGGTCTGGATGCCAAACAATTGAAGTTTCTTGAGGCAATCCTGTAAAAAGTCGAGGAGTTCTGCGCCGTGCATTAAAATGGGGGAGCTGGCGCGACGTTCCAAGTAAGCGTCGAGGGGCTTGAAACCATCGGCAATGCCGTTCAGTACGCTCAGAATCGAGAGCAGGCGCGAATCGTTATTCTCGAAAAGTTCCGAAAGCGGCGTGCGGTTGGCACGATTTTCGCCAATTCCAGCGCTAGCATTCTCGCCAGCATTTGCATCATCAATTGCGCCGACGTTCGCCGTTCCGTCTTCATCGCAAACAAAAACTTCTAGCGCCACATCATCACCGGATTCGTAACAGACAAAAAGAATCTGTGTGCGGCAACCAAGGCAAGAATACACCGAAAGCCATTGCTGGATTTTTCCCGGAATCGCATGAGCATTGTTCGCGAGCTTTCCGGAAACGCTATCGAAAAAGAACGAGAGCAAGTTGCCGTGATTCGTCTTGAGCGGCGTTTTGTACGTGCGCGCGAACTTTAACAACTGCGAAATGAACAGCGAAAGAATGTGTTCCGCCGGTTCCGCAATTTCAAAAAATTCTTCGTCTTTGCTGGTCCATGCGAGTTCTCGCGGAGCTGTCACTTCGAGGTCTGCGACAATGTAAAGAATCTCCGGCAACATCTCCGCAGGCAACCAGCGCATTTGCGCCACGTCTTTCCCGATCCAGAAAACTTGCGGATAAATCGCCCCTGTGCGCACCAGGTAAAATGCCACTTGCAACATCAAATGCAAATAGCGCACAGAGTAATGGTGCCACGAAAAATTGCCAGCGCTAAGGCAGCAGAGTGCGCCCATCACATTTTTGACGGTGAGGTTACTGTCGATAACTTTGTTGGCTAGCGATTGCTCAAAATTCCAATGCCAGCCTGGCCTATGGAACAAACGCAATTGCTCGTTTTCCATCAGGAAAGTCTTGGCGTTGTTCACGCGGAACTGTTCCGAAAACGCATCGAAATTTTCAAAGTCGCAAAAGAACTTGTGGCAAGCTTGGAGCTCATCCGTAAAGCTTTTGCGGAAATTTCCGGCAGGGCAGAACTTCGGGAAGTTTTGCAACATCGCGGGTAGAATATGCGAGTAATCTTTCCAGCTCTTGAAATCGAAAACAGGCAACTGCTTGGGTGGAATGCTGTTTTGCGATTCGCGGCCCGAACCTTTATACCCACCAAATAAACTAGCGCTCGCGTCTTCGGCATGGGAGAGTTCCGCGGCTTGTTCCGCTTCAATTTTCGCGCGGTCCTCGACGGCATTCCCGGCCGCATTTCCGCCCGCATTAGCATTCCCGGCATCCCCGGCTCTACACTCCTCCGAATTTCCCCCGACAAGTCTCGTCGCTTTACTAAAAGACCGTATAAGGTTTCCTTCGGCTGGCGCCTCCATTTCCATCGAGTCCGGTTTGAAGTCCTTGATAAACTCAAGGTCGAGTCCGTGGATCTTGAAGAGGACGTTCGGCTCTTTGTCCGCTTCTTCGGCGATTTTCAAAAATGTGGCGACGAGGTATTTGCACGGGCGTTCGTCGCGGCAATCGCAACCCATGTTCACCTTTGCCGGGTCGTCGAAAAGCTGGAGTCCGCTTTTGGCCATCAAAAGTTCGAGCGACGGGCTTAGCGCCTTGTTGTTGAATGCCAACAGTTCTGCCGGTTGCTGCTTCAAAAAGCTAACGAATATTTCGGAAGATTCTTTTGAAAATTTGGGGAAGACGATGTAATTGTTGTGCAGGCCGCCGTTCGGACCTTTCACCACGGAAATCACGCGGTTATCGACGATATCGACGTTTGTGACCTGACCACGCGAAGCGAACTTGAGCCCCTGCAAAATAGCTTGCTCACTTGCGGTCGCAAGAATCGATGCAAGCCACTTGTTTGCCCACCAAGTCTTTCCATAACTTCCAAAATCCATGCGCCCAAATATAATAAAAAGTGCTCAAATGAACAAACGAACGACGGGCTAAGCCGCGGGGACAAATAGAACATCAATCACCATTTGTTTTTTATATTTGAAATAAGAAAAAAGAAAACTTTGAAATTTGCTCTTCCCACTCTAAAAGGAATAGAGATATGAAATGGAATAAATATGTACTGGCTCTTGTGGTTGGTGTGCTTTTGGTTGAGCCGGCTTGCTCCAAATCATCGTTGAAAGGTCTTTTAAAATCTTTAAGCAAGGGAAAACAGAAACAGGAAACCACAGAATCTCAAACAACTGCTGATTCTCCTGCATCCGTTAATTCACAGGCAAAGAATGCTGCTCAAACCCAAAATACGTTTGTCGATTCCAGAGACGGCGCTACATATAAATTTGTGAAAATTGGTGATTTGGTCTGGATGGCGCAGAACCTAAATTATGGTGATACCATTGCTGCTCCGGGACTAATTGGAAATTCCTGGTGCTATGACAATGATAAACGCAATTGCGCTCAGTATGGACGTCTATATTCTTGGTCTGCCGCGATGGACAGCGCCGGAAATGTCTCGAAAAATGCAAAGGGCTGTGGCAAAGGAAAAAAATGTACTCCGACTTACCCCGTTCGCGGAGTTTGTCCGGAAGGTTGGCATTTCCCTGAATTGGCCGAGTGGCAGAACTTGGCAGATGCTGTAGATAGAAAAAAAGAAGCCTTGCTTGCAAATATCTATTATGGTGCTAAAGATGAATACGGCTTTGCGGGGCTTGCTGCGGGTAGCCATAGATTTGATGGTACTGATACCGTATTTTGGGGGCTTACTCACAACGGCGATTTTTGGACTTCCTCGGAATACGATGAAAAAGAAGCTTTTGAATGGGGGCTAGCGTCTAATAAGTGGTCGTATGGTGAACCTGGTTATGGAAAATCAGCAGGGTACTCCGTTCGCTGCGTAAAGGATGATAGTCTTGCTGCTGCAAATGTTGTGTTCCATGACTCTCGTGATGCGAAGGCGTACAAGGTTGCAAATATTGGTGGCGTTGTGTGGTTTGCCCATAATTTGGATTTCAAGACAAAAGAAAGCTGGTGCTTCAATGACGGCTGGGCCAATTGTGAAAGATATGGCCGTCTTTACACTTGGAAGGCCGCTCAAAACGCTTGCCCCAATGGATGGCGCCTCCCTACGGATAGCGAATTGCCTGCTATAGTTGATAACGTTGAACGACTTCAAATCGAAGCTTCTGGTAATCGCGACGCTAAGGGCAAATATGGATGGCCCCCTCGAGCTGAATTTTGGACGAGTGGCGCTACAGGTAGTAAGGGTAAGTTCTATTACTATGACTTAAACACTAAAACGGGCAACTTTGATACGCTCAATAAAAAAGCCGCCAAACCCGTCCGCTGCGTCAGGAAGTAAAAGCCTAGGAAAATTTAGGGATTTTTCTATCTTTGTGCTTGTAAATCGGTCAGTTCGAAACCCATCCTGACCTAAAACAAAACTAGGAGACAATATGCGTTCAGAAGCTGAACTCGAAGGCGTTACGCTCTTGGGCAACAACAATACCCAGT
>CAMZFJ010000239.1 GCA_947306025.1 uncultured Fibrobacter sp. | reverse complement strand
CATATTTAATATTTATATATTAAATATTAATTTTTTTAAAAAAAATTATTTTTTAAAAAAATAATAATTTTAAATAAATAAAATAATCATTTTTGTGCAAGAATTCTCAAAGCCAATTGATAATCATCTTTAAATTTGCTTTCTTGCAATGGCACTTCTTCCTCGCCATCATCCAGCAAGCGGCGCAACATTTCATCATCGCCCGTTTTCCAAGCGTGCATCAAATTTGAAACCAAAGATTCAAATTCTGCAATTTCATGCAAAGTCGTCTTTAAATAGTAAACTCCAGCCGAATCCGATTCCGTTGTATCCGCAAGAGCGCTAATCTGTTCTTCAGCCGTTTCCAAACCGACAATCGCCTTGCCATCCATCGCCGCACGGTCCAATAGCACATAATCAATTCCATATTCTGGATTCAACCCCGCCTGCATAAACGCATAAGAGCTGAGCGTCATCGCCGCAAGCCACGGACGAGTTTTCTCAATCATTACAATCGGAACATTCCAAGCCGTACAAAGACTATCTACCGTATTCCACATGTCCTGCGGCAACAAATCGCGAAGCGTTCCCTCTGTCAACAATCCTTGCACTGCCGATTGCTCCCCTACTTCTTTCACGACTTCTTCATCGTTCATGTTGAGTTCTACAGCAAGTTCATCCGAATGAGCAAAAGCAGAATCAATCACAGGTGCAAGCGGATAAAGCGTCGAATCTGCCAAATGAATACTCCCCAGCACCCACACTGAAGAATTTTCATCGGACACTTTCCAAAAGAAATGTTTGCTTTCTGGAAGAGTCTCACTTTTTTTAGAAGAACCCGAACAAGCGACTAAAAAAATCGCAAAGCACAAATAAAGTAAAATAGAAAAATTATAACGTTTATTCATAGAATAATTCTACAAAATTCCTTTGCAAAAGAGTATTAATAGCGTTCAACTATAAAGCCCCGATTTCTGAGATTTTCAATTACATTATACGCTTCAAAAGCTAAATGGGCAACACCCACTACGACAAAAACGTTTCTATCGTCGCGCAAAAAACTAGCAACAGAATCCGCCATTTTTATATTGCGATTTACCAAAAGACGTTGTTCAAACTCTTCCATAAGCAAAACTTCACTCGGAGTATAATCTTCCACGTGATCTTCAGCCAGCAAGCGGTTTAACAGTTCATCATCGCCCGTTTTCCAAGCTTTAATCAGATTGCTCATCATTGGTTTAACTCCAGGAAGTTCGCGGAAAACAGACTTTAACATGCAAATGCCAGCCGAATCCGATTCCGACGAACCCGCAAGCGCCTCAACTTGCTCTTCGGCAGTTTCCAAACTGATGATAGGTTTACCAATCTTTGTGGCTTCCCCCATCAACACATTATCAATTCCATATTCCGTTTTCAACCCAGCGCGCATATACGCATAAGTGCTAATCGTCGAAGCCACCAACCAAGGTCGCATCGATTCAAACGTACTCACAGGCAAATTCCATGCCGTGCAAAGACTATCTAACGAATACCACAATGTTGTCGGCAATACATCCCACAAAGTTCCCTCGATAAGCATTCCTCGCCGATTGATCAGCCACTGAAGTTCACTTGAGGTATATGCATCACTCGTATTTATTTCAACAGCAAGTTCATTCGCCGCAGTAAAAGCAGAATCAATCACTGTCGGAAGAGGATAAAAAGAAGCATTGGCCACATGGATGCTCCCCAGCAACCACACCGAAGAATTTTCATCAGACACTTTCCACAAAAAGTGTTTGTCCCCCCAATCCACAGGCGCTTCCGGTAATAATGACGATTCAGAACACGCCACCAACCATGCCATGCAGCACGTCAAGCAAGCTCCCAGCAACGTACGATTAAAACGCATTTTTTCACCCTCCTTAGTTAAAACATTCTAAATATACACAACTAAAAAGACTCTGTCCAATCAAGCAATCCATTTTTACGAGCTTCATCCGCAGGCGCCACACGCACCGCACCACCATTTACCACCATAATTCTATCGCAATACCGTTCCGCATATTCCACAGAATGCGTCGAAACAATGATGCCCATATTCCGTTCCGTTGCAATTTTCTTGAGCAATCGGAATAGCGCATGGCTACGCGGAATGTCCAAGAACGCATTCGGTTCATCGAGCAACAAGACCTTCACCTGTTGCGCCACGGCCTCCGCTAAAAACACGCGGCTACGTTCGCCATCGCTCAGTTCTGCAATCAGGCGATTCGCAAAACTCGCAACATCCAAAAGCGCCATCGATTCCTCGACAATGCGATTATCTTCAGCAGTGCGACTGTCAAAAATTCCTGAATACGGGGATCGCCCTAAACGAACAAATTCACTCACGCTCATGCGAGGCGGAACCGCACTCGACATCCGCACTAGCGAAATAGCCTGCGCACGTTCACGCAGAGCCCAGTTTACAAGCGGTTTACCTTCAAGCGAAACCTCGCCCGACACCGGCGAAAGCAAACCCGCAAACGTTTTCAACAGCGAACTTTTGCCGCAACCGTTCTCACCCATCAAGGCCACAACCGTTCCAGGTGAAAGCGCAAAATCAAACGGCACATTCATTGTCGAGAGCGCATTGCCATAACCCACAAGCAAATTTTTGCATTCCAACAAAACAGAAGATTCTTTCAATTCACTCATCAACGCCCCCTACATTCTAGCACCGGAACCGCGCACAAGCACCCACATAATCACAGGAACGCCCACAAGCGAGAGCACAGCATTCAACGGCACCGACGCCGGGAAAAGTCCGCCCAAAAGCGCAAGCGCAATCCCGCACAGTGCGGCCCCAGGCAATAACACTCGATGGTTCGTCGTCTTGAAAAGCAAATACGCCAAGTGCGGAACCGCAATTCCAATAAAAGCAACCGGCCCACAAAAAGCCGTCGTTGCCCCCGCCAAAAGGCTCGCTCCGAGCAACACACAAATTTTGGAACGTTTCACATTAAGCCCAAGACCATGTGCAAAATCGTCTCCCAGCAAAGCCGCATTCAAATAGCGGAGCGAAATACCAATCAGCACCATGCCCACAATAACAGCAGACACAAAAATCCAAACGTCACCAAGCGTCACGCGCCCAAAGCTACCCATGCCCCACGCCACATAAACGCGCAACGATTCCGATGAGTTCCCCGCAATCAATACACTCACAATCGAATCGATAAAGTAACCCGTCAAAAGCCCGACAATCAAAAGCACGCCCGTCTGCGCAAAACGCGTCGCCGCAAACATCACCACAAGCGTCACAAGCAAAGCCCCAAGCGCCGCCGAGCCAAGCACGCCAACGCTTCCAAAGCCAATCCCAGCCAAAAGTGCAAGCGCCACACCAAGACTCGCGCCACTGCTAATGCCAAGTACAAACGGTCCTGCAAGCGGATTCCGAAACACCGTCTGTAGCGACAAGCCCGATACCGCAAGCGATGCGCCCGCCAGCACCGCCGCAATCATCTTCGGGATTCTCAAATTCCATAAGATGTTCGACGAAACATCAGCCCCCGGGCTAAACAGCGCCTGCACGACATCCGCAAACGGAATGTTCACCGCGCCAAAGCAAAGTGTGGCGACGCACAACAAGAAAATCAAAACAATCAGGGCCACAAACCCTATCAACAATCGCCGCAAAAAGCACCTCCGATTATTCAAACATAACCATAGAAAATTTTGAGCAATTCCATCTCACGCCTTCAAAACTTTTCTAATGATATGGATTGCATTTTGTACAAGAGAATAGGAAAAGCTAATAACACATCCCAAGCCTAAAGTGTAATAAAAATAATAATCCATCAAATGCGGGATTTTCATATGTACAATACATAACAGAATTGCCACCAGCACTGAAGCAGGCATAATCATCCAACATTTCTGAGTCAAAACATTCTGCCGTTTATAAATCGCTATTGGAATTAATACTGTTGAAAGCAAAACTAAAAGACTCTCAACAAAACAAGATACCAATTTTGAATCAAGCATCATTACACCCCCAGACGCTACAAACGAAGACGCCAGCAATAAAACCAAGTAACGCAATTTTGATACACGAAAAGGTCGCAAAGAAAAAATGACAATCGCAGAAAGCAGCAGAAAACCATCCATGAAACAACGATCAAATTCAATCGGAGTATAAGGTATTAGTATTACGGCTCGATAATACATTACCTGTGCTTCACGACATGCCCAATAAATATCATAAAGGAACAAAAAGATCCACAAAGCGATATTCATAAAAAGCTCCAATTCAATCCATCTGAATAATACAAAAAAGCATTTGAGCGAAAAGACAATAATTTCTATCTTTCTAGCCATGCTCGACTATTCTCAAGTTCCAAGTCCTTGTTTCGTACTTGACGAAACACG
>CAMZFJ010000238.1 GCA_947306025.1 uncultured Fibrobacter sp. | reverse complement strand
TTCTGTTCAAGAATCTGAATGACACCACCACCAACGGTACCCGTGCCAATTAAACCAATACGCAACATATAGCGTCTCCATTTTAAATTTTACGAGGTAAAGATAGTAAATTAGTTACTAGTTACTAGTTATTAGTTACTAGAAATGCTGACTACGAGAAGCTTCTTAGCAAAAGGGCGTGAGGCATGAGGCCGGGACTTACGTCCCTCTGAGATATGGGGTTCTAGATTTTTCATAATCAGCCTTCTCTCAAAGCCTTGTTTATGCAAAGCGACCTCAAACCTCAAAGTGAGCAAAGCGAACGACCTCATTCCTCATTCTTTTTTTCTACATTTATTACCATGGAACAGGAATCCGTAAATCCAGCAATCGGTTCAATTCTTAACGAGCAAAAGTTAAAGAATATTGTTTACCCAGCCCGACTCTTCAAGGCTAGGCTAAATGAGGAATTTCTCCGCGCCAACCGTACCCGCAGACCATTCCTTTTCATAAAGATTTACGCGCACCAGTTTGACGTGCTCGGCTGGGGCCGTCCATCCAAAATTGTCGAAAACACATGGAAAATCAGCGTTCTCACGATGTTTTCGCACTTGCGCTTTATCGATGTGCTAGGCTACCTCTCCGATAATAGCGGTATCGGTATCATCCTTTTGAATTCCAACATGAGCACGCTTGAAAGTATCCGCAAAGAAATACTTCACAAGCTCAATGACGCAGGGCTCATCCAGGCTCTCCGCCATAAACCGAAAGCACCCATTTTCCAAGCGTACCTTTACACTGGCTACCAGGAAAAAGACAACATCGAAATGGACGACAAGCTGAAGGAATTCAACAGCACAAACGGAAGTTTCTTCACGCTGAACAGGCTCAACCTTTCGGATATTTGGGTTCACCCGCACAAAATTCGCTTTAGGCATATCATAAAAAGGACCTTCGACATTACATTCACATCGGCAGCGTTGATTGTCCTTGCTCCACTCCTGCTGTTCTGCGCACTCGCCGTGAAAATCAGCGACCCGAAGGGGCCTGTAATCTTCAAGCAGACACGTGTTGGCAAAAACGGCGCGCTGTTTACCATGTACAAGTTCCGCAGCATGTACGCCGATGCCGAAGAACGCAAAAAAGAACTCATGGCTCTGAACGAAACGGGCGGCAAGACATTCAAGATGAAGAACGACCCGCGTATCTATCCGTTCGGCCATATTCTCCGCAAGTTCAGCCTCGACGAACTGCCCCAGCTCATCAATATTCTCAAAGGCGAAATGTCCATCGTTGGACCTCGCCCGCCAATTCCATCCGAAGTGGCCGAATACGAACCGTGGCACCGCATGCGCCTTTCTGTAACGCCGGGCCTTACCTGCATCTGGCAAGTCAGCGGCCGAAGCAACATCCCGTTCGAAGGTCAAATGCGCCTCGACAACGACTACATTCGCCGCGATGGCAAACTCGCAGACGACTTCAAGCTCATTCTCAAGACATTCAAGGTCGTGTTCAAAGGCGACGGAGCGTATTAGTTATTAGTTACTAGTTAATAGTTAGAAGTTACTAGAACTTAGTTACTAGTTAATAGTTAGAAGTTACTAGAATACTTAAGATGCGGGATGTTGCAAAGCTACTCTAGTAACTAGTAGCTCAAAACTTGGAACTGTTGCGAAGCAACCTCAGTAACTAGTAACTTAGAACTCAGAACTGTTGCGAAGCCCGAGTGGATCGGGCTTTTTTCGTGACGAGCGTCACAATAAAATCATATTGGAACTTCATACTATATTTAGTATCTTTATCTCTCGGTGTAGGGATATATCCGGTGTAATTAAGGAGTGAAACATGAAAAAATATTTGATTTCTACGGCACTGCTCGCCGCTAGCGCTTTTGCAGCAAGCGTTACGGTTAATCCAAGTTCAACGGCCCAAAAGGTCACTGGTTTTGGTGGCGCCAGCGTTTATTACCAGAGTTGGATCAAGAATCTCCCCGCAACAGATCAAGAAGCACTTTTCGACACGGCATTTACAGGGCTCAATATTTCCCTTTTGCGCGTTGGCAACTGGTATCAGGACGAAGATATCTCGAAAGTTCAGGACGACATCGACATCGTCAAGGCAGCCAAGAAACGTCTCGGCGACCACATGAAAATCCAGATGTCCAGCTGGTCGGCACCGGCAAAGCTCAAGCCGAGCAACAGCTTGAACGGTCAGGACGGACATTCCAAATCCGACAAGACTTTGAAGAAAGCTAACGGCGATGCTTACGGCGCCTACGCCTACACAGACTTTGCCAACTGGTGGAAGAAGAGCCTCGAAGCCTACAAAGCCGCCGGCATCTCTCCGGACTACGTTTCCATCCAGAACGAACCGGACATGGAAGCCACCTACGAAGAAACGCTCTTCGAACCGACGGAAACTAACGAAATCGCCGGTTACAAGGAAGCCTTGAACGCCGTCTATGATGCAGTGAAGGGACAAACCAAGTTGATTGGCCCGGAACCTCTCGGCATTGGCTACAGCAACTTCGAAAAGTACGCCAAGGAACTCGACGGAAGCAAGCTCGATGGCTATTCCTACCACCTTTACCATGCAGGCGACGGAAACGACAACTCCGGTAACAACTACCTGAATCCGGAAAATTTCCGTAAGCCGATGAAGGCCATCGCCGATGTTTACGGTAAGGGAGACAAGCCCATCATCATGACTGAATTCTGCCCGATGCTCGACGAACCGCGCGAAAAAGACATGCTCGGTCTCGCCCAGATTATGCAGATCGGCTTTACCGACGGTCGCCTCTCCGGTTACATCGCCTGGCAGCTTTTCTGGGGTTACCATTCTCAAATGATCGGCGTTTGCCCAGGTGCAGGTTGGGACTTGGACGGCAGCGGCAAGTACGTCTGTGACGATGCCGGCTTCAAGATTTTCCCGGAATACCACGCCATGCGTCACTTCTCCAAGTTCGTGAATCCGGGTGCAAGCGTCATCGCTTCCGCAACTGACGAAGCAAACCTCAAGACGGTCGCCTTCCTCAGCGCAAACGGCGATTCCATCTCGACCATCCTTATCAATACGGGTAGCACGGCCATCCAGCTCGACAATCCGGGCATTACAGGCTATGGCCTCATCACCGCCGTGCAATCCAAGGAAAACGGCCTCAAGAGCAAGAACGTTACAGTAGCAAACTGCACGGTTCTCCCGGCACGCTCCATCACGACGCTCGTCTATAAGAAGGGAGCAGCCGCCCCCGCTGTTACAACCTGCAAGGACGAAACCAGCGATTCCAGCTACACCGAACCGGTTATCGTTCCGACAGCAGACGTTGTGATTGTCGACTACACTACAACGACCGATGTTTCCTCTTGGAAAGCTATGGACGACAAGCTCTCCGATGTCACCTACGGCACAACAGCAATTGATGGCATCGCCGGTTACGCCAGCGTTCCGCTCGCCGGCTGCGACCAGTCCGAAGAATCTTGCGGTTACCAGAACCAGCTCTTGAACATCAGCGCCGAAGGCGCCAAGGCTCTCGCCTCTTGCGCAAGCCTCGTCATCACCATGCGCAGCCAGGGCACTTCCGATGCTTACGTGAACGTGGGCGGTGCCGCAGGTGGTAGCTGGGTCGATTACGAATACGGCAAGCTCGCCGCAGGTTCCAAGTGGAGCGAAACCAAGGTTTCCCTCAAGAAAGAAGGCGAAAACGGCTCGACCGCCCTCACCTTCAATAGCGAATCCGCAGGCATCTACATCGCAAAGATTGTCGCTACAGGTTGCCAAGGCGAAAGCGCCATCAAGACGCCTCGCCGCTATACGCTTGACGACAGCAAGATGCAAGCCATGATTTTCGACATGAACGGCAACCTCGTGTGGAAGGGCTTAAAGAGCGACGCTATCAATAGCAACGGAACCCTCAAGCCAAACATCCGCCAAGGCGCCTACATCTTGAAAACCAAGAACAACGCCATTCGCGTCATCAAGAAGTAAATCGTTGACTAAATACAATTGACAGTTTGCAGAAAGCGGCTCGCGGAAGCGAGCCGTTTTCATTTTTACCTTACATACGAAAAAGGCACCTGGTGGAGATCCAGGTGCCTTGGAGCTGTATTATGTGAGACTTTTAGTGTATGTTATGATTAGTGGCTATCAGGATTGGGATCCGTATCAGTTACGCAGCGGATTGAGAACGCATACTTTCTATTATTTGCTGCAACCGTACCCTTACCTAAGTCATCAATGACCATACCATAAGCTTGCTTGTCATTACTACCATCAACAGCCGTTCCAGACCAGAAGTATGCTTCCTCAGTAGATGCTTCGCCATAGAATCCTAAGAAGTTCACGTTGAAGTCAACTGTAACTTCCTCTTCATTGATAATATTAACAACAAGACCTGCGAA
>CAMZFJ010000237.1 GCA_947306025.1 uncultured Fibrobacter sp. | reverse complement strand
CAGTTCACACTCCCATAATGGATTTGATTTCATAATTCATCCTATACTACACAAGGTCGCTCTGGATTTTTCCAGAGCGATTTTTTTGCATTGAGTTCCTGAATGCCGTGTGTTCAATTCACAGCCGTTTCGAGCCACCCGTACCATACTGAGTTCATCGAAATATTCGAGGTTCCTTTACACATCGCAAATGAGGTTCGCCTGATTCGACAAATACATCACTGTCGCAAACATGACGATTCAACACCTAGAGAACCTTGACGATTGTAAAAACGCTTGCGAAGTCGATTGCGGAGATGGCTGGCTGCGGGGGATGGCTGCGCGCGCCCCTTGGAGCATACGAAGAGAGCCCTGGGTTCACCAGGGCTCTAGGGAGTCACACTAATTTTTTTCAGCTTTGGCTAGCGTAAAAATCCACAGCCCAAGCATTCTGCCGCCAATTAGGCTACCCGTACATGATACCGAGAGCGACAGCGATAACAAAGAAGAATGCGATTTGCTTTACTACAACCAACTCGTTTTTATTCATGTATCACCACCTTCTTGGTTAAAGATTTACTTCCGTTTTTGCGGACAAAGAACACGCCCTTTGACTGCTTACGGAGTTTTGCGTTTTCCCTCACTATATTCATCGCGTCGGCCATGCCCTTGGCGGTAAACGACCCAAGCTTAATGCCCTGCATATCGAACACGCTAAAGCTGCTTTCGGCTTCGGTCATGTCCAAGCGAACCTTTGTAATCTTGCTCGGGGTTACGGCCTTGAATTCGACGTAGTCAATATCAATCCAGTCGTTCGTGATTTCGAGTTTCAATTCATGCTCGCCCTTGGTGAGCGTAACCTTGCCGCCTTCCACAACAGTCAAAGAATCAAAGCCCAGCCCAGCGCTTGCCATTTCATCGCCAATGCGTTTGTCATCCATATAGAGGACGAAACTGCCGGTCGTATTGTCGCTACCCACGTTGGCCGAAATTTCATATTCGCCATCGGCTTCAACGTTCACGGTGTACTTGAGCCATTCACCCTTTTGGTTATGTCCCACGGTAATTCCCATGTTCGGCTGGTAAATATCGACGTCATTCTTACGGAACTTGCCACCTTCGTTACCCTTGCTTTCGTCATGATAGGCAACTTCGGCACCGCCCTTGTTGTAGTTTTCGGCCTGCACCTTGCCCGGAATTGCAATAGCACCATCATACGGACCATATTCCTCTGGCGGTTCATCCGGAACTACGGACTTACTCGGGTCCACCAAGTTCACAGCCGGAGCATCGGGGTCAATCGTCTTGTCGATGAGCTTGAGCATTTCGGAGCAATAGCGCTTGCCAAGTTCGATTACGCCAGCACGGCCAAAGTGGTACGGGTCCCTGCCGTTGCCCTGCAAGCCCTTGGACGATGCCAAACCGAACTTTTTGAACTTGCTCTTAAGCTGAGCGATACCGCCATTCTTGCTACCGCAGCAGTTGTTGCCTTCTTGGAGCAATTCGCCAGCCACAAACGGGACTTCATTTTCGTCCAGTCCAAGTTCATCGATAATAATCTTGTAGGTCTTGTAGACGTTGTTACGCCAGTTGTCGTCGGTACCGTCACTTTCACCCTGATGGAAAAGGATTCCCTTGATCACGCCAACTTCCTTAGCCTTTTTGCCAAGTTCCAGAATTCGAGCCATCGGGTTTCCACCGTAGTCATTTGCCCAACCCTTAAAGCCGCTACCATCGCCATTGAAATAAGCTTGGTACTGGTCCGGGAGATAAGCTCTAATGCTCACACCACCGATAGCCACCGGAATCATCCCCACGGTCACGCCCGGCAGGGAATCGACCATCGCGCGGCCAAAGTAGTCAGCCGGGGAAAGATTTTCAAACGCATGGAACATCGGCGGAATTGCCGCGGCCCATTCGCCCATTTTAATCGACTGGTTCGTCTTGCCGCTACGTTGGCTCGCATTTGCCGTGTGCGAAGCAAGCATGATAAAGTTCTTAGGATCAGTCGCCTGGTCCTCGGAAGGCACGATATCGCCGTTACCCGCCATGTTGGACTGCCCATAGGCAATGTAAATATGGAAGTTCGGGTTCGGGGCAGCATTAGCCGAAACAGCAAACAGAGAAACAGCAGCACCTGCGACTGCCATCAGTTTTTTGACAAACATTTCAACACCCATAGTTTTTTCCTTAATCCAAATTTTCACCATCCAAAAACTATCCTAAAAAGAATGTTATGTTTCAATTATGGGCTCCATATATTATGGACGTTTTGTCAATGATGCGGTTTTTTCGCGCAAATTGAGCAATTTGTAAAAAAAAGTTCTCGACTACCGTCGAAAACTTTTTAGTTCACACTTAGCAAGCCAACACGGCCTAGCGTTAGCGAAAATTACTCGCGCACAACCACTTTTTTGGTCATATGCGTTGCACCTTCCTTGCGAACGAAGAACACGCCCTTAGAGTGCTTACGGAGTTTGGCGTCGGTCTTGACGAGAGCAATCGCATTATCCATGCCCTTGGCGGTAAACGAGCCAAGCTTAATGCCTTGCATATCGAACACGCTAAAGTGGCTTTCGGTTTCGGTGTCAAAGCGAACTTTGGCAATGCCATCCGGGATATCATTTTCCGGTTCACTGAACGAAATCCAGTCGATATTTGCGTAATTGGCCGTGATTTCAAGTTTCAGAACGTGCTTACCGGCCTTCAAGGCAACCTTCTCCTTCACCGTAATGGTTTCGTACGTATCCCACTTGTTATCGGCGGTCTGCGGCACAGAAACAGCATCCGTAATCGCCTTTTCGTCAATGTAAAGCTTGAACGCCGAAGTGGCATTTCCGGCAGCGACACTTGCCTCAATATTGTATTCGCCATCGGCCTTCACTTCAACCGTATATTCCAGCCATTCGCCTTCTTGCGTGTAGCCAAGTGCGATACCATCCGTAGTCTTGTACAGGTCTACGCCAGTATCTTCGCGGTAATTGCTATCGCCATGGTTTTCGGAATCGGCATCGCTGTAAGAGGCGTTGTTCGTGCCATCTTCATTTTTGCCTACACCCGGCTTGTCAAAATCTTCGACTTCGACCTTGCCCGGAATTTCAATAGCCTTGCCCTTGAACGGTTCCTGCGGAACAGGATCCACCGGTTTGAGGTTTGCGTACTTGAGCGCCGCCTGAGCATAGCGCAAGCCGAATTCCTGATAAGAGGCGCTGCTAAAGTGATAAGAATCCTTACCGTTACCCTTGAGTCCGTCAGACGAGACGAAATAGGTATTATCCATCTTGTTCGGGAGGGTCTTGATGTTGTTATTCGTGAAACTCCAGCAGCAACCGCCTGCCGCCTGGTCTTCCAAGCCACCGGCAAAGAACGGCACGGTATCAGAGCTCAGGTCCAAAGCCTTGAGAATATCGTCGCGCGTTTTCTTGACTTCGTCCTGCCAGTTGTTGCCATTCATGGCGCCCGATTCACCCTGGTGGAAAATAAAGCCCTTGATGACGCCGACTTCTTGCGCCTTCTTCGCAATTTCGACAATACGGGCGTAAGCGTTACCGTCACTGCCATAATCCTTCGCCCAGTTTACGAGCCAGTTTTCAGCAGTCGAAAGGTAGGATTTGTACTTGTCCTTGTCGAAAAGTTCAATCTTCGTACCGCCCACAGCAACCGGGATAACGCCCACCGTTACATCCGGGAGGGAATCTGCAAGGTAACGGCCAAACCAGTCCGCCACGGAAAGGCCTTCTCCGCAATGGAACATCGGAGGAATTGCAGGGTAAATTTCGCCCACGGTCGGACGGCCCAACTGGGAGCAAGCCGTCGTCGCAAACATCTTGTAACGCGGGTGTTCCTTATCGTCGGTACCCTTGCGGATATCACCTGCGCCAGCCATGTTCGATTGCCCATAAGCAATGTAAACATGGAAATTCGGGTCCGGAGCTGCACTAGCGCCAGAAACCGCGAACAGAGAAAAGCCAGCCGCAACGCCAGCGACAGCCATCAGTTTTTTAAGATTTTCCACTCTCATTTTTACCCCTTATTCCAATCAGTTACTCACTAAAAATACCCTAATATTTGCCGATACGCTGAAAAAAAATTTTGTTATTAGTTGTTGGTCATTAGTTGTTAGTCATTAGTCATTGGTTATCGCAATTAACTAATGACTATTGACCAGTGACCATAAAAAAAACGAGAGCCAATTGCTTGGCCCCCGCTTTAGGAATATGAAAACTATTTAACGACTGAAATGCGGTAGGATTTGGCGGACTTGAGTGACTTCACGAAGTAAACGCCATTCTGATGTACTACGTTCTTGGTCATGCGTTGGACATCAGCCTTAGTCACGGCTTCGAACTTACCCACCAGCACGCCGTTCATATCAAACACGCTGTAATTTTCAGCTTCGGTCGGCATG
>CAMZFJ010000236.1 GCA_947306025.1 uncultured Fibrobacter sp. | reverse complement strand
ATTATTGACGCTTGCTTTGACGATGTAGTTGCCTGCTGTGATGGATTCCAGGCTTAAATTGTGGGTTCCGGCTGAAATCGGGCCTTGTAAAAGCGTTGCGATGCGGTGGCCAGTCATGTCGAAAATTGTGACTGTCGCAATCCCTTCATTGCGGGTCGAGAACGAAAGGGACTTCCCGTTAATAGAAATATTTATGTTATTTGTAGTCTTGTTGACATGCTTTTTAACGGGATTGTGCACGGTAATTTTATTCCAACCAGGCATATCGTCGAGGGCGATGATGCGTTCGTCATCGAGGTTCTTTTTCCACATGTCCGTGGGCGTTTTTTCCAAGAAGTTTCCGCTCCAGGTCTGGCTCCAAGTCATCCAATAGCTCCAATAGGTTTTGTCTTCGGCAACGCTATCGATGTCCGGGATGGCTCCGTTTTCGCTGAGCGCAATCATTTTGTTTGTACCGACATCACTTATGATTTTATTGAAGTAGTTCGCTCCAGAATTGTGGTCATTGAGCGGATCATAAATATCGACGGCTACAATATCTACGTAATCATCGCCGGGGTACCATGCCGCGTTGAGGGCGCTGTAATCGTAACCGAATTTCGGATCGTTATTGATGTTCCAAACCCAAATTAAGTTTGTGAGCTTGTTTGTACCGACCATGCGGTTGAATACCAATCGATAAAGTTGTACGTAACATTCTGGGCTGCCTGCACCCCACCAGAACCAGCCTCCGCTTGCTTCGTGGAGCGGGCGCCATACAACGGCAATTCCCTTGTCTTGCAGTTCCTTGAAGTAACCCGAAACGATATCAATATCGGCGACGATGTCCTTGTATTCTTGCGAGGCTTCGTTTATTTCTTTGCACTTGTCGCCTTTGAAAGCTTTGGTGTAGTTGAAACAGGTGTTGTTTTCGCTCGTGCCCTGAACGCCATCCGTGCAACCGGTAGCGTTGAATCCGTTGTTCGGATAAGCATCTTTTGTATAAAATACGGTGTCTTTTCCGACTTTCCAATGCCAAGTGTAAGTCGGGATGCCGCCCATTTCCCAGAGTTCTTCGGTCATGGCGAGGTTGTTTTCGGTGTAGCCTTTAAACCAGCCTTCTTCATGATGCCCGCCTGTGGCAAAGAGCATGTCGAAGCCGCCAATAGCGGGGTAGTGGCCGCTACGCTTGTAGAATTCGGCAATGTCCGTTTGACCTTTCCATGAAACTTCTGCATCGCTGTACTTGCAGGAGTCCGCAGGCGTGCATTCGCCGGGCTTCAAAAGTTTCATGTTGCCGTAATCGTAATTGAAATTCTGGTCGCTGATCATCATGCCGCTGATGTTTTTTTTCATAAAGTTCTCGCGGAGGAACGAGAATACTTTGCGCGCCGATTCTGATGCGTTGGGCGTTACAGGCGCTGTTCCGATTTTGAACTCTGGATCAGGATGTTTTTCGACGGTAATGTAATCCACGCCAAGGGCACCGCCATTACCGACAGTAATGGTATTCTCGCCTGCGCGCATTTTGGCCGATGCGGTGATGACGAACGCGGAATCGCAGGTGCGCGGCTTGGTGAGTAATGAGCCCGCTTCGTTGCCGTTCACGGCAATCTTCGAATCAAACCAGTCGTATTGCTTGATGAATACTTTTGTGGTGAAGTCATAGACGGCGGTTTCTTCGACCTTGACTTTGAACGTAAAGCCGTCTGAGCCCGGTTTCACGTACTTGCCGCCAGAGAATCCTTCGGCAGCAACGATTGAAGCGGCGTCAACGCCGGGTTGACTTTCGGCTTCGTAAAGCGTTGGTGCTGCATACGCCGAGATGGCTGCTGCTGCGATTGTCGTGGCGCTCAGCGCCTTTTTAAAACCAAAATCCATACATACTCCACAAATTAGTTAATAGTTACTAGTTATTAGTTAATAGTTGTTTGTCAATGGTTGTTAGTCAATAGTTACTAGTTAAAAGTTACTTCGCCCTTCGGACTAGTTACTAGAATATAGTTGGCAGAACTTAGACGATTGTTATCTTCGAAGCAGTTTCCTTCGACATGTCATCCTCGGAGCAGTCTTCCTTCGACCGGTCATCCTGAGGACTTCAAGGACGAAAGATTCAGTCAATTTTTACTGCCGCGAAGTAACGTTGCTATTTTATCTGTACTCTCTTGCTTTGCGAAATGTTCTTGCCTTGAACTTTCACGAGGTATTGCCCAGCAGAGAGCCCACTCAAGTTGAGGCTTGCATTTGCACCATTGATGGCGCGGTTCATCACTTGATGGCCCTGCATGTCGAAAATCGCGACTTTCGCTGTAGCGTTAGCAACTGCGCCCGGAACGTTAATTTGCAGATTCTTGCCTGCGATAACCAAATTTGCGGCAGACTTTGCTGTAGCCAAATTGCCCTTGATTCCAGTTGTCGGTGGGAGTTCGATTTCGTACTTGTCCCAGCCCGGCATGTCTTCGAGCGTAATCGTGTAATCGTTGTTCATCACGATATTCCAACTTTCGACATTGTTGTCGTTTGCCCAGCTTTCCATGGTGTAATCGCCATACCACGGCATGAACCAACTCCAATTGGCGCCATCGGCCTTCATTTCGTCGGGGTAGGGCACGGAACCGTTTTCGCTGAGCGTTACGATTTTCTTGCCGCCGAACATTTCTTTCACCGTTTCGAAACTGCCTACAAGGCTAGAGTGATTGGATTCGCGCGGGTAGTAATAATAGTCGCGGCCCACAACGTCAACGTAATCATCGCCCGGATACCAGTCGAGAGCATCGGTTGCTTCGTCGGTTGTCCACACCCAAATCAAGTTGCGGAGGCCTTTTTGATTCACGAAAGTATCGAACATGAGTTTGTACAAAGCGACGCAAGGCTTTGCACCATCGGTACCCCACCAGAACCACTTTCCGCTAGCTTCGTGGAGCGGGCGCCAAAGAACGGCAACGCCTTCTTTTTGCAAAGTCAAAAGCGAATCGGCAATCATGTTCATGTCGCGCATAATTGCTTTGTATTCGTCGCTATCTGTTTTCCATTTGCCGGTGGCTTCGTCGTAAGCCTTGCCAATGCTGAATTCGGTGTAGGGCGTATTTCCGCTGGATTGCGTGTAGAACGCTTCGACTTCGTGCATCGGGTCTTTCCAATGCCAGTTGATTTGCGGAATGCCACCGAGTTTCCAAACGTACTTTGCCATTTCGAGTGCGGCGTGCGTGTAGCCGGTGTACCACTGTTGCTCGGAATTTTTACCCGAGGCGTGCAAAAAGTCAAAACCCACAAGCACAACATTCTTGCCGCTGGCATCGTGAATGTACTTGAGCTCTTCTTGAGTCTCGTACGTCTGGGGTGTGTATTTGCCATCGTTTTCCATGGCTCGATTTGTCATCACGCCGCTAATCACGCGCTTGCCGAAGTTGGTCAGCAAGAAGTTGTAGAGCTTTAGTGCGCTTTCGGTGGCGTTGGGCGTGACGGGTGTCGGCGAAATGCTCCACGGGCTTGCTTCGTATTCTGTGAGCTCGATGTAGTCAATGTTCACCCAGCCCCAGCTGTGCACAATGCCAATCTTGTTTTCGCCTGCGGTAAGCTTGATTTTGCCAGCGCCTTTGATCGTTTTAAAACCATCGGAGGTCCCGAACGAAATTTGTCCGGAAGATGTTCCGTTAATGGTCAGGTTCTGGATTTTGCTGCCGGATTTCGTAGGCAACTGGTAATTAGTCCAAAGTGTGTAATAGCCCGTGGCGGGAACTGTAACTTTGAATTCCAAATCGCCTTCTTTCATGGCTACAAACTTTCCGCCAGAGGCTTTGGCATCTTCGGTCACAACGACTTTGTGGTCGTTGGGAAGGACTGCATCTTCGGCTTCTAAACGGATAGGGGTGTTGGCGGCAAAAGCGGTTGTGGCCAACGTGGCGACAGTTGCAGAAACTGCAAAATTTGCAAACTTAAAACATCTCATAAACACTCCGTTTTATAAAGTTACTAGTTCTTAGTCAATAGTTACTAGAAAAGTTTAAATACAAGATGCTTTTTCTCTAGAAATAGCTGGTAACTTGAAACTCTTAACTTTTCTCATAAAAATATATTTTGGGGTTTAAAATTCAAAGGATTTTTAGAAGGAATGTAAAGGTGATTCCGGCTCCCTTCGACGATACTCAGGGCAGGCTCTGGCCGGAATGACGATAAAAAAAGTCCCGATTTCGCGGGACTGTTTGCTTTGTCATCCAGACCCCTTGGGGGAAGGATCCAGTCATTTTTTATTTGATAATCACCGGTTGCGTTGTCGTGAGGTCAGCGCCCTTCATGCGAACGATGTACTGGCCCTTCGGCATTTCAGCGAGACTGAATACATAATTGCCTGCGGCGAGTTTTCCGCTGAAGAGTGTGGCAACGCGCTTGCCATTCATGCCGAACACATCAACG
>CAMZFJ010000235.1 GCA_947306025.1 uncultured Fibrobacter sp. | reverse complement strand
ATGGGCGTTGTGCCTGCAAAGCCAGAGTTCTTGCAGACGCTTTCCGAAGAAACAAAGAAACATGGCGCGCTCCTCATTGTGGACGAAGTCATGACGGGTTTCCGCGTGGGCATCCATTGCGCTCAAGGTCTTTACGGCATTAAGCCGGACTTGACGACGTTTGGCAAGATTATTGGCGGCGGCATGCCGGTGGGCGCTTACGGTGGCCGTTTGGACGTGATGCAGCAAATTGCTCCGCTCGGTGGAATTTACCAGGCAGGCACGCTTTCGGGCAATCCTGTGGCGATGGCGGCAGGTCTTGCAACGATGCGGGAACTTTCAGCGCATCCAGAGCATTACGAGCATGCCGAAGCGATGACAAAGCGCTTGATTGCGGGGCTCAAGTCCGCTGCAACTGAAGCGGGGATTCCGCTTGCTACAAACCAGGTCGGCTCCATGGGTTGTATCTTCTTTACCGAAGGTCCGGTCACGTGTTTTGCCGACGTGCAAAAATCCGATTTGGAACTCTTCCGCAAGTACTTCCTCGGGATGCTCAATGAAGGAATCTACCTTGCGCCGAGCCAGTTCGAGGCGATTTTCGTGAGCGCTGCGCACAGCGAAGCGGATATCGATCGAACAATTGAAGCGGCCCGCAAGGTCTTCAAGACGCTGTAAATATGGAACATTTTTTTCGAAAATAGGAGAGCCCTTTTGGGGCTCTTTTTTGTAATGTTAAATTTTTATTATTTATTTTAATTGAATTAGGTTATATATTATTAGTATCATAATCAACAAGATGGAGAATAAAAATGAAAAAAATTATGATTCTTGCTGCTGTTGGAAGTGCGGCCATCCTCTCTGCTTGTGCCGCTGCGTCTTCTGCCGCTTCCTCTGCTAAATCTGTTGTTACTGATGCTAGCGATTGTACGGTTTCTAGCACCGATAACTCGGCTACCGCCACAACGAAAGGTGGTTCCGTAACATTCACTCAGACCGAAAACGGTTATTCCATGACTTATGGCGGTGCCCTAAGCTCCCTCGAACCGAAGGAATTTGATGTAAAGGTGGGGAAGGAGCAATTGCTCGACATGGCCAACAAATACTGCGCCGACAACAAGTAAATTGAAATTTTGAAAAAAAACGCACCCTTGGGTGCGTTTTTTTGATATCGTGATTTTGCGGAATTTGTTCTTTAACTTTATTGTTTTACGCTGTTTCCTGCGACCTTTCCTAAAGCATTTTCTGCAACTTTTTCGACAGCCTTTTCAGCCGTATTTTTGGCGACGTTATCTTCCGCTGTGTCGTTTTTCGCATCCGTGGAGGCTGTGCCAGCAGACGCATCCTTGTCGCGGATGGTCGCACGGCGAATCTTTCCGCTAATCGTCTTTGGCAGTTCCGTCACAAAGTCAATGATGCGCGGGCTCTTGTAGCTTGCGGCAATGTTCTTTGCAAAAAGCTGGATTTCCTTTGCAAGTTCCTTGGAGGCTTCGTAGCCCTTCTGCAAAACGACCGTTGCCTTGACCGCTTGACCGCGAGACTTATCTTCAACGCCTGTCACGGCCACTTCCAAAACAGCAGGGTGCTTGTGCAGCACTTCTTCCACTTCGAAGGGGCTGATGCGGTAGCCAGAGCTCTTGATCAAGTCATCGGTACGGCCCACAAACCAGAAGAATCCATCCTTGTCGCGGGTTGCTGTATCGCCTGTGTGATACACGCCGCCCTCGAAGACTTTTTCGGTGCGCTCCGGATCGTTGTAGTAACCGCCGAACATGCCAAAAGGCTTGCCCTGGTCAATTTTGATGATTAGTTCGCCGACTTCATCGACTTCGCAAGGCTTGCCTTCGGCGTTCACGATTTCCATGCGGTAGCCGGGCGAGGGCTTGCCCATAGAGCCCGGGTGCGGTTCGCTAAAGCCGAAGTTGCCCGTCGTGAGCGTGAGTTCGGTCTGTCCGTAGCCTTCCTGCATGCGGATGCCCGTCTGCTCGAAGAACCTGTTATAAATGTCTAAGTTCAAAGCTTCGCCAGCGGTCGTGCAGTACTGCAAACTTGAAAGGTCGTACTTGCTGAGGCCATGCTGCAAAATGTAGCGGTACACTGTAGGCGGTGCGCAAAATGTCGTCACCTTGTATTCCGCCATCTTCTCGAGGAGCTTGCCCGGGATGAACGTGGTCATGTCGTAAGTGAATACGGCGCTTCCTGCAATCCACTGCCCGTAAATCTTGCCCCAAAGTGCCTTGGCCCAACCCGTTTCTGCAACGGTCAGGTGGCGGCCTCCGTCAACCACGTGCTGCCAGTACTTGGCGGTCACGATATGGCCGAGCGGGTACGTATAAGTGTGCGCGACCATCTTCGGGTTCGAACTCGTGCCGCTCGTGAAGTACACAATCATGATATCATCATTGTGCGTTGCTTCTTTGCCAGTCGGGCGTTTAAACGTTGCCGGGAAAAGTTCGTAGTCGTCGTAAAAGCTAATCCAGTTCTGGCGTGCGGTCTGGCCAACGGTCACGAGCTTCTCGACAGAATCGCACTTGGCTTTTGCCTTGTCGACTTCCTTCTGCAAAGCGGGATCGTCATACGTCACCACCATCTTGACCTTGGCCGCGTTAAAGCGGTATTCCAAGTCTTCGGCGGCGAGCATGTTCGTTGCCGGGATCGCAATCGCGCCAATGCGGTGCAATGCGAGCAAGAAGAACCAGAACTCGTAGCGACGGCGCAAAATGAGCATCACGCGGTCGCCCTTCTTGATTCCCTGTTCTACGAGAAAATTCGCAGTGCGCTGGGAGGCAAGCGATAAATCCTTGAACGTAAAAATATGGTCTTCGTCATTGTCGTCGCACCACACAAGAGCTTCTCGCTTCGGCTCGTTCTTGGCGTATTCATCGACAACATCGTATGCGAAGTTAAAATCGTTGGGAATCGTTATCTTAAAATTCTTGTACAGGTCTTCGTAAGATTTGTAATCGACCTTAGATAAAAACTTGTTCAAAATCATAATTGCGCTCTAAGGGATTACAGGTCCTTGTACATGATTTTTTCGCGCATGGTCGAAATGTAGCGAACCATGTTCAAAATGCGTTTTTCGCCAATTGTCCTGAAGTCTTTATCGTGGAACACCAGACGATGGACTCCACCCGGCAAAAGCATCTTGAGGCAAGCGTAAGTCTGCGCAATCCCGAGGAGCGGGGTCGGCAGAATCGAGAAACTCAGCGTGCTCGATTTTGTCTTCTTGATGTTCCCCTTTACCTTCTGGTAAATGCCGTGGAAGTCTTCGTAGTAGTCGAAAATGGCAAGAGCCTGTTCCTTGAGGTACTTGTTCCCGAACCAAATCGGCGGGATGAAACCGGACGGGTTTCCCGTGCCATGAGCCTTCCACAAGGCGAGGCTGCGTTTGAGAAGAGCCTGCGTAAAACGTTCGTCAATGCCTGCGAATTCCGCTTCGTTGTTCGAAACCAAAAGGGCCAGTTTGCCAGGAACGCTGCGCTTTAGCGAAAGGTCTGCGCGATGACGAGCGCCGTGGAGCATAATCTCGTAACCCTCTTTCACGAACTTGTCGATTTCTTCGCGGAACTGTTCGGCTTCGGATTCCGGGGCTGCACCCATTGCTGGAATCACCGCAATACTGATAGGGGAGCCCACAGCTTCGGCAAGCTTACGAATCTGGATCGAAGCCTTCTTGAAATTTTTTACGCTAAAACTGTGATAGCAAAGGATGAACTTCTTTTTCTTTTGAGAAGTTGCTTCGGCGGCCTGGATGTCTGCGATATCTTTATTCTGTTCCATAAGCTACTCTTGTTCCTTGACGTTTGTAGGGACTTCTTCTTCAAGCTTTTGCGTGATGAAAAGATGGTAAACGAAAAACAACGCTGCACTGCAGATGGAAAATTTCACGCAGGACTTGATAAACTTCTCAAACATACGACACTCCTTTGCGGTACTCCATTCAGGCTCAATTGCCATCAATGGCGGGGATATGCTTGATGGAAAGATATAAATTTTTGCTCGCAAAAAATATCGCGATGCGTTTTTATCTCTAGATATATGCGTTTCTGTAATGCCTGTTTTTTACAAGAATCGTTGATATTATAAAATCAAATTTGAAAAAAATCCCGCCTCGTCAGGCGGGATGATTTACAGAGTCCTGTCGTAATTGTGAGCACGAAAAATTATGGATTCCCTCCCTTCGGTCGAGAATGACAGGCTTCGAGGATGAAGGCTTCGTAGAAGCGTTTACTTCGAAAGCTTTTCGGTGAGGCCCATGAGCATGTTCAAGCCTACGGCGTCCATAGCGGTGCTTGCGCCACCCTTGGAGTCGCCCGTCATCATGATTTCCGGGACGAGCGGGTGTGCGGACTTGGCGAGTGCTTCGGCAACGCCGACTTTGGTCTTGTAGTCCCATTCGGCGCGTTCTTGCGGTGTCAAACCTGCG
>CAMZFJ010000234.1 GCA_947306025.1 uncultured Fibrobacter sp. | reverse complement strand
ATTGCTCCTAATGCTTGAGGTCGCAAACCGCCTGTTCGTAGTCAATCAACTGCGTGATGGTCGGGTGGGTGCCGCAAACTGCGCAATCGTCCGTCTTGGTCGGGAGTTTGATCTTGCGGAATTCCATCGTCAAAGCGTTGTAAGTCAGCAAGTAACCCGTGAGCAAGTTGCCAACGCCAAGGATGTACTTGACAGCTTCCATTGCCTGGAGGCTACCGATTACACCGCCCATAGCGCCAATCACACCTGCCTGCTTACAAGTCGGCACAGCATCTTTCGGAGGGGGTTCCTTGAAAACGCAGCGGTAGCAAGGGCCCTGGCCCGGAACGTACGTCATGAGCTGTCCCTGGAAGCGGATGATGCCCGCATGAGAGAACGGCTTTTTCGCCATGACGCAAGCGTCGTTGATGAGGAACTTTGCCGGGAAATTATCGGTTCCATCGATGATGAAATCGTAATCCTTGATGAGGTCCATGATGTTTTCGCTGGTGACGAACGTGTGGTACGTAATCACCTTGACATCCGGGTTCATCGCTTCCATCGTTTCCTTGGCGGACTGCACCTTGGGCTTGCCCACGTCCTTTGTAGCGTGGATAATTTGGCGCTGCAAATTGGAAAGGTCAACGACGTCTGCATCGGCAATGCCGATGGTGCCAACGCCTGCAGCGGCGAGGTACATGGCGACTGGAGCACCGAGGCCACCGGCGCCGATGACGAGCACCTTGGCGTTCAAAAGCTTCTTCTGGCCTTTTGCGCCGACTTCCTTGAGGATGATGTGGCGGGAATAGCGTTCGAGTTGTTCGTTAGTAAAAGCCATTATTGACCACCTCCCATGAAGTAGAGAAATTCGACATTGTCGCCGTCCTTGAGGGCGGTTGTTTCAAAATTGCCATTTTCGACAAATTCATCGTTCAGGGAAACGGTCACGTATTGCGGCGTTTCCACCTTTTCTTGTTCAATGAGTTGAGCAACGGTGAGGCCGTCATTAAATTCTTTCTTGTTTCCAGCTACGGTAATAATCATGTTTGAAATTCCTTTTGGTTTAAATTGTTTTCGCTGTCATCCCGGCCTAAGGTCACTGAGCTTGCCGAAGTGCCGGGATCGCCTTTTGGGGTTAGTCCCCGACTTTTCTCACGATCAGCGTGAATGTTCCGTCCTGATTGTCGTTAAGCTTCAGGATTTCGTGGCCCTCTTCCTTGAGGCTGCGCGGCACATTTTGCACCGGTTCGCCGTCGTTCAGGCGCACTGCGAGAATCTGGCCGTCGTCGAGCTCTTCGAGGGCGACTTTAGCCTTCACGAATGTGGTCGGGCATTTGACGTCAGTGACGTCAACGGTATCATCGATTTTAAATTCTTGTTCTGCCATTGTTTTGTTTCTCCGTACGTTAATTGTTTAAAAGTTTTGTTTCGCCACAGTTCTTGCTTTCTGTGTCATTCCCGGCGCCTGTCCTCGCTTGACGGGGATGACCGGGAATCTCCTTAAAGATTCTTTATGGCCTGCTCAAAGTCTTCCTTGAGGTCGGCGATATCTTCGATGCCTACGCTGATGCGGATGGAACCTTCAAATACGCCTGCATTTTCTTTTTGTTCCTTGGTGCCGTGCGTAAAGATGGTGCTTTCCGGGTGAATCACGAGCGTGCGCAAATCACCGATGTTCGTGGCAATCGTTGCATATTTCAAACTGTTGATGAGTTTGAAAGCTCTTTCTTTGGAGCCTGCGTCAATGGAAATGATGGCTCCGCCCTTGCCGCCAAACTGCTTTTGAACAAGGTCGTAATAGGGGTTTCCTTTCAAAGCGGGGTAGTTGACTTTGATGCCTTCGAAACCCTGCAAAAATTCTGCGAGCTGCAAGGCGTTATCGCAAAGGCGTTCCATGCGGAGGCCGAGAGTCTCGAGTCCGAGGGAATTGAGGAATGCTGTAGCGGGGGCGATACAGCAGCCGATATTACGCCAAATGCCATTGCGGAGCTTCGCGAGGTAAGCGAACTTGCCAAAGCGCTTGTATTCTTCGAATCCCTTGTATCGGGCCGGATCCCATTTGAATTTGCCGCTATCGACGATAATGCCGCTGATGGCACTGCCGTTTCCGTTGATGTACTTCGAAGAAGAATGCACGACGATGTCGGCTCCGAATTCAAAAGGACGTACAAGGTAAGGGGTAGCTGTCGTGCTATCGACAATGAACGGGACGCCGTTTTCGTGGGCGACGTCAGCGACGCTCTGCAAATCGACAACGTTCAGTTTTGGGTTACCGATAAGTTCTGTGAATACGGCTTTCGTCTTTTCGTTCAGCTGCTGCCTGACGCTTTCTGCCGTGACTTCCGTGACAAAGCGTGTCTTGATGCCGAATGCTTCCAAGTCGTGGAATAAATCGATCGTGCCGCCAAAAAGTCCGGCGCTTGCGATGACTTCGTCGCCAGCCTGCAAAATGTTCAAGAGCGAAAGCGTTACAGCGGCCATGCCCGAAGAGCAGGCGACTGCGCCAATACCCTTTTCAAGAGACGCAATGCGCCTTTCGAAAGAATCTGTTGTGGGGTTTCCAATACGCGTGTATGCAAAGCCTGGCGCTCTGTTGTTAAATACGGCTTCGAGTTTTTCGGCCGATTCCTGCGAAAAAGCGCTCACCTGGTAAATAGGTGTCAGTGTAGATCCTGAATTCTTTTCACTTCCAAAAGCATGATGCAACAACGTGGTATTAAAATCCATTCAAAGTTCTCCGTACATATTCCTATATTTTTCGTAGGCAAATATAGAACGTGAATTAGTAATTGTCCAATACTAAATTTATATGGCGTTTTATAGTCAAAACCTATAGTAATTATAGGGTTGAACCTAGTCAAATTAAGGAATTATGATTTTATGTCTATAAAAAGCGAATTTTATGCCTTATAGAAAAATTTTATATAAAGAAGTTGAAAAGCCCGTCTAGAACAAACGGGCTCCAATCGGTTTCCGCTTAAGGGGTGTTGTTGTAAGCGTCCTTGATTTTTTGTGCAAAAACATCATGACCAATGCGGTCGATGGTGAATTTGAAGCGCTCGCCCGGATTTGCGTTTTCGGCAAAGAACGAAATGGCCGCATCGCAAATTTCAAGCAGCTTATGCTTGTCTTCTACGAACGGAATGATGGTTTCGCCCTTGTTGATGGAATTGCCGAAAAGACCGCCGAACGAAATGATGTAGCCATGCGTTGCTTCCCAAGCATCTGTGGGGCAGGACTTGTAGCAGCGACCGCAATAGTTGCACTTGGATTCATCAAAGAGGACCTTTTTGTTTTCGATGCGGATGGCGCTTCTGCGGCAAGCCTTGGCACAAACGCCACAGCCGATGCAGGCACTTTCGAGCCATTTCACCTTGATTGCGCCCTTGATGCCCACGTCGTTTTCTTCGGCTTTGAGGCAGTTGTTTTGGCAACCGGTCACGCCGAATTTAAACTTGTGCGGAAGTTCGCGAGCGAAGTAGCGGTCGTCCAGTTCTTTTGCGATAGCGTAAGTGTCGATACAGCCGCTCGGGCAAACCGCTTCGCCTTGGCAAGCCGTAATCGTTCTGACGCGAGGGCCGCAAACGCCCGGTTCTACGCCACCTTCGGCGAGGGCGTTCTTCACATCGTCAACGTTTTCAAGCTTGATGAACGGAATTTCGACACTCTGTCTCGATGTCAAGTGAGCGTAGCCTTCGCCATATTTCTCGGCGACTTCGGCAATTTTTGCAAGTTGTTTTGCGGTAAGGTTTCCGCCAACGACTCGTACGCGCAGCGAGAAGTTGTTCTTCTGCTTTTGGCGCATCCAGCCGCCTTTTTTAAGTGTTGCGTAATCTGCTGCCATGTTTTAGACTCTCCATAGGTTTAAGGGCAAATATAGAACGCGCTTTTACATTCGTCCAATACTTAATTTTTATCGTGGTTGATAGTAAAACTTTATACGAAATTGCTAAATCACGATAACAGGATCTCGGAGCGATTTGTTCTCGAGCAAATAGGCGTTGTCACCTGCGGTTACGAAAATGCGATAGACGAATACATCGACTTTTTCACCAACAGAAACGCTCGGCTCGTCAAAGCTACGCCTTGCTGTAAGTGTTTCTCCATTTACTGCAACGGTCAATTCGATGCCGCTTCCGCGGAAGGCAACATCGGTTACGACGCCTTCTTGGGCGGATTTTCCGTATTTTTGTGATTCGTTTTTCTTGGTGATCTTGACAAATTCAGGACGTACGATTGCTTGTTCTGCACCTTCGATTTCATCAAAGCTATTGAACTTGCTGTAGTCCTTGAAAATAGAGGGTTGCCCAAAAAATGAGGCTACAAAGGAGGTCTTTGGAGTGCTGTACACATCAAGCGGTTTCCCGATTTGATCAATGCGGCCCTTGTTCATGATGATGATTTCGTCGGCGACTTCGATGGCTTCGTCTTGGTCGTG